>DAOVCZ010000006.1 GCA_030669775.1 Chloroflexota bacterium
ATCGCCTCCCGGTTTAACGGCCGCAGTTCATTCTGCCGAGCGAGGGTGGCGATCATACGGGCATACAGCTTTTGGTTATCAGCAGTGCGGGGAACTTCTTCAGCAAAATCTGCTTGCACCTTGAAAAGTTCACTGAACTCAGGATCAGATTGAGACAAGAGATAATACAACATGCGATCCCCAAGAAGGGCAATTTTCACATTCAAGGGAACTGGTTGCGGTTCCAAGGAGACTGTGCTCAATAAACCCAGCATTTCCCCTGGTGATTCAATGCGCACTCGCTGGGTCTCCAAAGCGCGTTTAAGTGCTTCCCAGGCATATGGCTGTGTCAACACCTTAAGTGCATCCATGACGAGGTAGCCTCCATTTGCCAGATGAAGTGAGCCTGGTTTGATCAACGTGAAATCAGTTACCAAGGCACCCATTCTTACCATCTGCTCTACGCGCCCAATTAGATTTTGGTAAGTGGGATTGTCTTCAAAGATGACTGGAGCTCCCTGGGATGCTTGGTTGTCGACAAACAAATTGACTTTATAGCGGAGCATTAATGAAGAGCCTGAACGACTTGGAGCGAGTAAGGTTGCTAGGGAAGCTCCTTCTTTGGGCTTATCGCTCTCCTCATCGCTTTCCAGGAAGCGGCTGGCGTTATCTACTACATCCTTCTGCACTGCCTCCAGATACTCTAGCACCTGAGGGAATGAGTCATACTCGGTCTTCAATTCACTAAGGATGCTGATGACTGCCACCTCAGTGATTTCGTGATTGAGCTCACGGATATTTCCGCGCAGCTCACGCTGCCAGACAGGGATTTGCTGGAGCAGGGATTGTAATTCCTTCTGGAGACCTTGTACACGCTTCTCCATCTGTTGGCGAGTCTCTTCTGGAAGTTGTTTGAAATCATCAGGCGGAATCACCTCGCCATCTTTTACCGGGGCAAAAACCAGGCCTGCAGGTGTCCGTAAAAGGGAAAAATTGTCCTGTGTCGCTTTGGCTTGCAATTCTTCAAAGGCAGCTTCCTGGCGTTCTTCGATTTCACTTTCCACCATCCGGCGACGAGTCCGATATTCATCGCTCTCAAAGGCAGTTGAGAGGGCGTTGCGCAGGTCATCAACAAATCGGTCCATGTCTGCCTGGAACTTCGTCCCCATGCCTGGCGGCAGCTGGATGGCTTTCGGTTTGTGATCTTGATCGAAATTATGAACGTAACACCAATCTTGGGGGATAGTTTCACTTATTGCTCTTTCCTGGAAATACTTTGTCACCAGTGATCTTTTCCCTGTACCAGTGGGTCCCAACGCGTAAATGTTGTAACCTCTACTATGCATTCCCGTGCCAAAGCTAATGGCTTCGACAGCACGTGGTTGACCAATGATCTCGGTCAAATCTTCAACCTGGTCACTTGTCTCGAATGAAAATTGGTTGGGATCAGTGGATTGGTAAAGTTGGTCAGGTAGTAGGGGTGACACGCTCATTGTGGAGTAGCCTCCTGGCTCAGAAGCTTGATCTATTCATCAGACAGATTCTTACATGGGTATCTTACCAAAATATATCAGCTCGAGTGAACTGGAGTGCCGATCGATTTTGGGCTGGCCCGTTCAATGACCTTCGGCTTACTTTGATTTTGATAGAAACACTTCATCTTGGATATTTTGGGGGTGGTATTATTCCGAATGTACAATTGATCAAATAACTTTTTACTCTTCCGGCATCTTTACTTATTTTCCTGTCAGCTGGGTGCGATATAATGATGCAGACTTCTCCCCAATGGACCGGAGCCACAAATATGAAGAGGCCAACAACCTGCATGGAATTTCACATATCTCGCCAGGCGCGTGATCGTTACCAGTTTAACCAGTCAATATTCTCCTTAAGCGGAAATGTGATCTTCGCTGATTTCTATGCAGCTCGCATATTCGCGCAAAAGATGAATGAAAAACGAGATTTAATCCGTTTTCCTGAAGAAGCTGTTCGTGCAGGGCAAATCAATGCCATGGGCTTGATCGACGAGATATTGCATTTCGTCATAGAAAAATATCGCCACCAGATTAATCCCATTGTAATGGGCGAGGCATTGGACTGGTTGGTTCAGCAAGTGGGGGAGGATGCCTTAAACATCTGCTTACAGAACTTCGCAGATCAATTCCCTCCACTAGCTGTTTACCGCAGAGAAAGTGATCTCCAGGAGTATTTGGATGGTTCTACGGGTGGTGTACCTAACAAGCAGATAGTGTTGGAGGAAATGCTGATGCTTTGGCTGGCGAATATGAATCCAGCCTTTTCTCCACATTTAGAATTATTCGATGATACCGATTTGGAGAAGAACACTGCCTATCCTGAAATTATCGCCAGTCTGAAAGAATTCTTCGAAACACAGCCAAAATTCGGGCCAGATAACCTCAACCTAATCGATTTGCTGCGCAGACCAACGATCGCTGTTCCTCATTCGCTTTCAGGTCAGCTGGACTATATGCGCCAAAGATGGGGCCATCTGTTAGGGGATTATATATTCCGCTTATTAAGCAGCCTGGATTTTATTTCAGAGGAGGATAAAGCCATCTTCCAGGGACCTGGACCGGCGAGAGTTTACGATTTCACTGGTCTGGATTTGGAGATCGAGCGTTTTAGCCCAGATAGTGATTGGATGCCATCAGTGGTGCTGATCGCAAAGAATATTTTTGTCTGGCTTGACCAGCTCTCGAAACAATACCAGCGACCGATCTACCAATTGGACCATATTCCAGATGAAGAACTAGACCGTCTGGCAAGTTGGGGGTTTAAGGGGCTGTGGTTGATCGGTTTGTGGGAACGAAGTTCGGCTTCACAGAGAATAAAACAGCTGCGCGGCAACCCCGAAGCGGTTGCCTCAGCTTATTCTTTATCAGATTACCAAATCGCAGCTGAACTGGGGGGAGAAGAATCCTACCGCAACCTGCATGCTAGAGCCTGGCAGCGCGGCCTCCGCCTGGCATCTGATATGGTACCCAATCACATGGGGATCGATTCGAACTGGGTGATCGAACATCCAGAGTGGTTTGTCTCGCTGGATTACTCGCCGTTTCCCGCCTATTCATTTAGCGGCGTGAATTTATCCTGGGATGAGCGGGTCGGAATTTATATCGAAGATCATTATTACGACAACACTGATGCAGCGGTGGTATTTAAACGCATGGACAACTGGACCGGGAATACGAAATACATTTACCACGGAAACGACGGCACCAGTATGCCATGGAATGATACTGCTCAGTTGAATTATCTATTACCTGAAGTGCGGGAAGCTGTTGTCCAATCGATCCTGGGGGTGGCCCGCAAATTCCCGATCATCCGTTTTGACGCAGCTATGACTCTGGCAAAGAAACATTACCAGCGTTTATGGTATCCGGAGCCTGGGACCGGTGGGGCGATCCCCTCTCGGGCAGAACATGGATTGACCAAGGAACAATTTGAAGCTGCTTTTCCAGTGGAATTCTGGCGAGAAGTTGTCGACCGGGTAGCTGAAGAGGTTCCCGATACTTTGCTGCTAGCGGAAGCTTTCTGGTTGATGGAAGGATATTTCGTACGAACTTTAGGGATGCATCGGGTCTATAACAGCGCCTTTATGAATATGCTGCGCGATGAGAAGAATCAGGAATATCGACTGGTGATTAAGAACACGCTGGAATTTGATCCGGAAATCCTGAAGCGATACGTAAATTTCATGAACAACCCAGATGAACGCACCGCGGTAGACCAGTTCGGAAAAGAGGATAAATATTTTGGGATATGTATTCTGATGTCCACGTTGCCTGGCTTGCCGATGTTCGGTCATGGGCAGATCGAAGGATTTGCAGAGAAATACGGAATGGAATTTCGGCGTGCTTATTGGGAGGAGAAACCGGATCCTTATCTGGTTGAACGTCACGAACGTGAAATTTTCCCCTTGTTGCGTAAAAGGCATTTATTCGTAGAGGTGGGAGAATTTTCTCTTTATGATTTCTTCACCTCAGATGGACATGTCAATGAAGATGTATATGCATACTCTAACCGGTGTGGAGACGAACTGTCCTTGGTTGTTTATCACAACAGGTATGCAGATGCACGTGGTTGGATTAAGGATTCCGCTGCCTCATCAGTAAAGACCGGTCAAGGTGATCAAAGGCAGCTCGTCTCGAGAAAGTTACACCAGGGATTGGGTCTCCATCCAGGGGAGGACCATTACACGATATTTCGAGATCAGGTGACTGGATTGGAGTATATCCGCAATAATCGTGTTCTTGCAGAAGAAGGTCTTTATCTGGAGTTGGGGGCATATAAATATCATGTTTTCTTGGATTTCCGTCAGGTTCAGGACAACGAGTGGCACCAGTATGCACAGCTGACCGCATATCTGGATGGACGGGGGGTGCCCAGTGTTGAGGAGACCTTAAAAGAAATTATTCTGCGACCAATCCATTTCCCATTTCGGGAATTGGCCAAAGCGGAGATGATTACTCGGCTACTTGATGCGCGCTTGACAGGCAACCAGAAAATGGTGGATATGGACCTGATGAGCGAAGTTGAGCAAAAAGCAGCCCACCTGCTGGTGGAAATCAACAAATTAACTGGCGCTGGAAGAGAAGATAGCGAAATTCAGGTGTATGCTCAAGAAATCCGGAGCAAGGTAAAGGCGATACTTGAACTACCTGCCTTGAGAGAAGCTGCCTCCGCGGATTCAAGACGAAATTACAAATCGGCGGTGAACCAAGTTTTAAATAACCTCAGCTTGGAGGAGAAGGACATTAGTCGGTGGAGTGTGCTGATAGGGTGGGCAATGACTCACAACTTGGGTCGTATGATGGGGGATGATGGGGCTACCGATAGAAGCCAGAGCTGGATCGATGAGTGGCTATTAGGTCGAATCTTAGTAAGCTCGATGACGGATCTCGGGTTGAGCGAAACTGAGTCCTGGCGATCGGTTGGTCTGATGAAAATCCTGATCCGACATCAGATGTGGTACCAGATAAACACCCCAAAGCGTAAGCGCGCTTACCGGATTCTGGAAAGATTATTCGAGGATGAAGTTGTACGAGGGTATTTGCAGGTCAATCGTTACCAGGGCATATTATGGTTCAACAAAGAAGCATTCGAAGAGTTATTGGTTTGGATGATGAGGATCGCGGCAATTAACGTCATTGCAGATAAGAATTTGAGCTCAGATGAAGCACGCGATCAGATAACCGGTCACTACCAGGTTATCCGTAAATTAAAGAAAGCAGAATCAAAATCTGAATATCAGGTGGAAAAATTATTAGAAGGGACGAGTTAATTAATCTTCTTGGGGGGAAATACGAATGATTGGTTATCTAACTTGAAATGGAGAGATGATCCTCCGCTACCCAACTTCGTGACAGGTGTTGGTTGAACACTTGATCAGCCCTCAACCCCGATCGTGGGCTGATGACGTGTTTTAAGTCGGATACAATCTGGGGTGATAGATCATCCCCCGTAGCCAGGCGGGCTAAACGGACAGCTTGCGCTGCATAGGCGATCACGTTCTTGGGTTCGATGCGATCGAAATCCTCAAAAAACCAGCCGCACGAGGTGAAGATACGCTGCCTTTCGCGCTGTGACTCAAGCATGAGGTATATCCGCCAAATCTGATCATCGGTCAAGGGATGGCTTGCCATCTCAGAGATTAATTTCTGGACCTGGATTTCACCCAGCATGACATGGATATAGCGCTGGCGAAGAACTCTTGGCTTGGGGATCAATGGGTAAACGGTTTCAAAGTACAAGCCATCGAGGGCGATTGCCAATCGATTGAGAGAATACCGCAGGTGTGACTTCCATCGGCCATCCAAGGGATTGCAGGCGCATTCACCGGCCCAGCGTGTAACCCCATGATGGCAGGACCAGGAAGTTCGCTCGCGAATGCGTATCGTCTTTGACACTGGGTGTGTTTTCAACCACAGTGCGGGATATGTCCTGCTTAACCCAGCTGAGCCGCCAGCCCCATCCAGTAATTGAGCCAGAAACTGTTCCCGGAAAGGCTGGTGGTGCCCATACAGCTCACCATCGGAGGCTAATAAAATTAATTGGTCTTGGCCGCTTTTTCCCTCCTTGGTTAGATAATATGAAGCAAGTTCACTCTCAACGAAGAGATCGGCATTGGCGGTGGCGTGTGGATCGAAACTTATTTTGGTACTTAAATCCCGCTGGTAGAAGAATACGATGATGCTCTTACCACCCGGGAGATCGACCTTGTAAGGCTTGGTCGGATCTAATCTGTCAATTTCTGCCTGCCAGGGAGCCAGAATTGTAAATACAATCCCCAGGTTTGACATAATCGCTAATGTCTCATAATCAACTGCAGTTTCGGGCAACCACATTCCTTGCGGGCGATGCCCAAACCGATGGTTGAAATCTGCTATCCCCCAGCTAACTTGAATGATTTTATCTGAGGAAGAAGCTAAAGGTAAGATGGTGTGATTGTAGGCTTGAGCAATGGCATTACCTACACCGTAACGTTTAAGATTGGATCTATCCTGGTTGAGAATTTGCTGGTAAGTGACTTGATCTTGGGACTGCAGCCAGGAGAACAAAGTGGGACCGACATTAAAACTGATCCCAGCAAAATTTTTTAGTCTGGCATTTGGTCGGTAGCACTCCTGGAGGATGCGTTCGTTCCAGTTGTCGTAAGGCGCGGCTCCGGGTTCATTAGGGATGATGCTAGTTAAAGGGTCTTCGCGCGGGGGTTGGTAGAAATGCCCATGGATGCTGAATGCTTTGATTGGCATAATGTTGAGAGTGAATGATCGTGGATTTCAGCAAGACCAAAAAAGTGATTATATCATCTCCTCGAAACATCCAGGATCTATTATCGTGTAAAATTAATCGAACTCATCGGCTTACGAACGGGAAGGAGTATAAATGAAAACGCGAGCAGTCATCATGGCTGGCGGAGAGGGTTCTCGATTGGGCACCCTGACTGCCAAACGAACGAAACCGGCTGTGCCATTTGCCGGAAAATACCGCATCATCGATTTCACGCTCTCTAATTGTGTTAACTCTGAGATTTTCGATGTCATGATCTTAGCTCAATATCGTCCTCATTCTCTGATCGAGCATATTGCTGCGGGAGGACCATGGGATCTGAATCGGGATTTCACCGGAGGAGTCCGGATTTACTCGCCGTATAAAGCTCGAGGGTCATCGGATTGGTATTTAGGAACAGCTGACGCGGTGCAACAAAATTTTCGTTTTATTAAGAGCTCCGATCCCGATTTCGTCCTGGTTCTTTCGGGTGATCATATCTATGTAATGAATTATGATGCCTTGATCGCATTCCATGTCGATCACCAGGCTGATGTGACCATCTGCACTATTCGCGTGCCGATCGAAGATGCATCTCGTTTTGGCATTCTAAACGTGGATAAGAGTTACCGGGTGATAGATTTCGAAGAAAAACCTCAGCAACCGAAATCTGATCTGGTCAATATGGGTGTTTATCTCTTCAATATCGAACTCCTCGATAAAGTTCTCTGGGAGGATCACGCACAGAGCGACAGCAGCCATGATTTTGGAAAAGACATATTACCCCGCCTGGTAGCAGAGGGCTCTCGTGTGCACGCGTTTCCCTACTCAGGGTACTGGGTAGATGTCGGTACAGTAGATTCTTATTGGAAAGCCCATATGGATTTGTTAGCGGAACCGGCGCCGATCGATCTCAATGATCGCTCGTGGGTGATTCACACCCGCACAGAGGAACGTCCACCAGTTCGAATTTATTCAGGAGCTCAGGTAAGCAACAGCATGATCAGCGATGGATGCGTGCTTTCTTCTGATACGATCGTGGAGCGCAGTGTGTTATCCCCTGGCGTAAGGGTCATGCAGGGTGCAGTAGTGAGAGAGTCGGTGATCCTCACCGATGCCGTCATCCAGCCTGGAGCAATCGTAGAACGGTCAATCATCGACAAGCGAGTCAATATCGGTGAGAACTCGGTAGTGGGAGGGATTGACCTGACTGGAGATCCTGCTATCACCATGGTTGGCAAGAACAGCCAACTTCCCGATAAGCTTAAAGTGGAACCAGGAGCAGTCATCGCCACTGATGTGATCCCCTCTGATCTGTCAACGAACCTGATCCGCAGCGGTGATTACATCCAGACGAAGAGGTTGGCTTATGAAGTTTGATCGTTCATCGGGAATTCTCCTTCATCCTACCAGCTTGCCGGGGTCGTTTGGGATTGGTGATCTTGGTCCTCAAGCGCATCGCTGGATTGATTACCTGCATGGTGCGGGTTGTGGACTATGGCAAGTTCTCCCACTTGGACCGACAGGCTATGGAGATTCACCTTATCAAAGTTTTTCCGCTTTCGCTGGAAATCCATATTTGATCAGCCCTGAGGTGCTACTTGAGGAAGGGCTGCTCCATACTAATGACTTGGTGGAGGCGCCCAAATTTCCCTCAGAGAAAGTCGAATTTGGTAAGCTGATCCCCTGGAAAATTGGATTACTCGATCGGGCATTTATCCAATTTCAACAAAACGCAACTCGTAAACTGCAGTCCGAATTTCAGGAATTTAAAGCTGAGCACACCTTTTGGCTGGATGAATTCAGCCTGTTCATGGCTTTGAAAGAGGCATATGGTGGCGGCTCATGGGTGAATTGGCCGCGACCCTTATTAACCCGTGAACCTGGCGCGCTTGAGCAAGCCAGGGAAATTCATTATACAGACATCCAGCGCCAGGAATTTCGCCAGTTTATTTTCCATCGACAATGGAATTCACTACACAAACATGCCAAGGATGAGAATATTCGCATCATCGGAGATATTCCCATTTTCGTGGCGCACGATAGCGCAGAGGTTTGGGCACATCCCGAGTTGTTTGCCTTAGATGAACAAGGAAACCCGACGTTTGTGGCCGGAGTACCACCAGATTACTTTTCGAAGACTGGTCAGTTGTGGGGGAATCCTTTGTACCGTTGGGAAATTCACCAGGCAGATGGCTACAGCTGGTGGTTGAAACGATTATCTGCGGTGTTGGGATTGGTAGATATAGTGCGGCTTGATCATTTCCGCGGGTTTGCTGGTTATTGGGAGGTCCCTTTCGGTGAGGAAACTGCAGTCAATGGTCGCTGGGTATCCGGTCCGGGAGAGGATTTCTTCACTACGGTTGAGGAGGCTCTGGGTGACTTAGCGATCATTGCAGAAGATCTGGGCGTGATCACATCAGATGTTATTGCCATCCGAGAGCGTTTTAATTTGCCAGGTATGTGTATTGTCCAGTTTGCCTTCCACGGAGATCCACAAGAACCTTTCTTACCTCACAATCACGAAGAGAACAGCGTGGTTTATACCGGAACACACGATAATGATACAGCCAAAGGTTGGTATGAGAGGGTATCGGAGGAGGAGAAAAGCTTCTACCGGCGATACCTGAACCGTGATGGCAAGCAGGTAGCCTGGGATCTGATCCGGGCAACCTGGGGATCAGTGGCGGTATTTGCACTGGCGCCAATACAAGATTTCCTTAGTTTAGGAAACGAAGCACGTATGAATTACCCGGGTAATCCAAGTGGCAATTGGACCTGGCGAATTCCAGATTCGGCTCTCAGCGAGTCCTTGCAGGTATGCATCAAAGAGATCAATTTCTTGTACGATCGTGAGAACACTCCCAATGGAGCAGCTGAAAAATCTGTCGATTAACCCAGGTTCTTTCTGGGAAAGATACCCTCATATTCAAGGATTATTGTAGATCCTTAATTGAGTTTTAATAATGAAATCGGGGTATTTGTAAGTTGAAAAAGCTCAAAAACACAAATGGCGAGCGATCTCATCTCTCATGATAGGACAGAGAGTTGTGATTTTTCAACAATCAGCGTTCCCTTAAAACCCAACATTACCTAAAAAACCTGCTCATCCTTGTGGCGTGGATTTCACAGCATTAGCCACCCTTCCAACAGGGCCTGCTTGAGTTGAATGGTAATTGGGAGAGGTGAAAATTATTCCTCAGCTGGCTCTGCTGAAGATTGACCAGGCTGCCAATCAGGCGCAGCGCGTTTCAGCTCCTTGGGAGAAAGTCGGTTTGCCCGGCGACAGTGCGGGCATTGAGTGTTGTAATGATTGAGGTCATCCGTATAAATCGCATCTAAAGCTGCATAAACAGTCTCTTTGCCAATTGCAAACGGTTTGTGACAGTTCGTACATCGTATTTGCATCAGGTACTCCTTTCTTATTAATTTAAGTATACAACAACAGTCCAATTTGGAGTAGGTCAGAGTGTCCGTTATAATTGGTTTATGACAAAATTCTATACTCAAACAGGTGATGATGGCTTTACCGGTCGTTTGGGAAAAGGGCGATTACCGAAGCATGATCAATTAATCGAGGCGGTAGGTACCATCGACGAAGCCTCCGCCGCGCTTGGTATGGCTCGCGCCCAATGTGAGATTCCAGAAACGGTTGACCTGCTGTTGGAAGTGCAGAGGGATTTGTACTATTTGATGGCAGAGCTGTCCGCCTCCGGTGAAAATGCATCCAAATTCCGGGTGATCAATGAAGAGCGGCTGTCCTGGTTGGAGGCTGAAATAGATTCAATCAGCAGCGCAATTGAGACGCCAAGAGAGTTCATCGTTCCAGGTGATACTTCTCCTGGTGCGGCACTATCTCTCGCCAGGAGTATCATCAGGCGTGCTGAGCGACGTGTGGCTGAATTGCATCTCGCTGGTAAGCTTGATAATCAGAAAATTCTCCCCTATTTGAATCGACTATCCTCCTTATGTTTTGTTCTCGAACTTAAGGAAAATAAATCATCAAGTATTACCCTGGCAAAAAAGGATCGCTGATTTTCCCACCACAATGAGAATCAAAAAAGGGCTTCCAAGATCCTCAACAAGAAGAGTTAGAAGCCCACTAATATTTATCGTTTCTATTAATTACTAGACTTTGCGAGTTCTGCTTCTACAGCCTCTGATATTTCTGCAAATGAAGGAACAAATCCTGGGGTGATCATTTTGCCGTTGACGATAACTGAAGGTGTTCCATTGACGCCCGAATCTCTCCCGGATTGCAAATCAGCGTCAATTTCGTCTTTATTCAGGTTTGCATTGAAGCACTGATTGAAGCTTTCCATTTCCAATCCCAATGCCTCGGCAAATGCCACCAAGCGGCTGTCACTAAATGCGCCCTGGTTTTCGCCGTTCCAGTTAGCGAAGAGCATGTCATGGTAATCCCAAAACCGGTTTTCATCTCTGGCGCACATGCTTGCATTGGCGGCCTGGTCTGATTCGTTTCGGGGAGCCCGGTCGTCTATGAACGGGAAGTGTCGGTAAATATAGTAGACATCTCCTGTGGTGATATACGCATCAACGACTTGGGGCTCAATTTGTTCTGAGAATGTTTTACAGGCAGGACATTGGAAGTCCTCGTAAACCTCGATTGTGACTGGGGCATTTGGATCACCCATCGCCCTTCCGTCTACCATAGGTCTTTCATGGGGGGTGATGGTGACGATATCACCGACTGGTTGTAAAGATGGGATGATCAGGAGGGCAGCAATGATGACCGCAACTCCAATAACACCTAAAATTATGAATAATTTCTGCTTTCTCTGCTGCCGTTGGCGTTTTTCTCGCACAGCCTGACGTTTCGTTCTTGGTCCTTGCCTGCCCGCTGATGGATTTTTGCTCATTGAATCTCCCTTCAATCACCATTCATAATCCCCCGATTTTGCCATGTTCGCTAAAGTTTGTCCAGGTATAAATGAAGTTTGATTAATCTTTGGGAAATTCAATACGATTTAATTACTTCAAGTAACATTGCTTTGATGTTTCGCAGTTTCAACGATGAATCGACAATAGGCATCCCCTGTGGCAGTGCAAGCCGTTTCCTGAACTTCGAATTCCTTCCCTGTCGCCCAGTTTATCGCTTCGCTAATAAACCCAGTAGTCAGATAACAAACAGGTTCTTGGCTTTGGCGTCCATAACACACAAGACAGCTCTGTTCGATATATGCCAGCTGTCCATCTTTATCTTCCAACCAAACTTCAGTTTGGGGATATGTTTTACGTTGGGCATCGATGATTGCTTCTAACATGAATTCAATTCGCTGGTCGGGAGACCAGAGACTCATAACTCTTTTGGCAGTCGCCATCCAACTAGGTTGATCGCGCAATACAATGTGGAATGATTCCTTGCCAATGCGATGTAAAATCCATGGGCCTCTCTCTCTATAAGTTACTTCTATGGTGTGCAATAACTGGGCGTAATCTTGTGCCTTGAAGGTTCGATCTAAGTTGTCTGGTGGAAGCGCGGCAAGTTTGACATCTAATTTTGCGGATTGGTAAATATCTTTGGACCCTTTTTCTCCCAGGACTTGGCGGATAGCAAGTAGGGTTTGTCGAAAATGGGCATTTGCCACAGCTGCATCATTCTCCCTGTCCATAATGGTCTCCTAAGATGATCCAAACTTACCTCAGAGAGGTTTGAGGTAGTTGGATGGGGATTGAACTGCTCTATTGTAATAGATTATTTTGGATGGTATTGATAAACTGGGTAAGTTTCGCCGGTACTGGTAAATCCTGCATTTTCATAAAGTGCGATCGAAGCCAGGTTATCTTCCTGGGTGTTGACAGTGATGCGCATTGCCCCACGTTGTTTAAACTGCACCTGCAAATCACGTAAGATCGCATATCCGATCCCCTGGCGTTGGTATTGTGGGTGAGTGGCTAATCGAGCCAGGTGACTTCCCATTTGCATAGAGGTGCTTATTTGATATCCGACGATAACACCATCAATATCCGCTATGGTAGCAAATGCAGCTTGCTTGAAAGCGTATTCCAGAGAGGTCTGTGAATTATGCCAAAGTGAACTAAACGCGGTTTTATCGAGAACCTCGACCTGTGATAAATCATCGATAGTCATCGGACGGATAGATATCTCAGGTGAAGGTTGTTCGGGTGGTATCTTACCGTTGTCCCAGATCAACATGACCACATCAGTAGTTGTTTGGAATTGGCTAGCTTGTAGTAATCGTTGGAACCAGTTCGTGAGAGGAATGGCAGCCACTTGTAATTCCGGATCAGGTGAGATCATTTCTAATGCCTGTGACCAGAGGTGTGTCCAGGACTCGACCAGGTTTTCTTCATCGTAAGAAACGAACAAGCGGATCCAAACCACTGATGGTGGATCCGGTGGACAGGCCAGTGCTGCAACCAGGCGGTTGTCTTCCTCCAAAACGAGGAATGGATCATGCCCAATCCATTCAAGAGGGGGACGCCAATCGAGGTGGCGGTGGACCAAGGAGCCGAAATGAATCAAATTCGCCAATTGTTTCTGGTCTGAGTTTTTCGCCTGGCGAATGCAGTGTTTCAACTTGGTGACCATGTAGATATCCGAGTTGTTCAGGACAAGCGGTTGAAATAGCTGAAAGGGGAACGTAATACCTTTTTGATCAGCTTTTGCTTAAAACCTGGATTTTCGACATCATCCAAACCCGCCTGCATCGTGACTAAAGCTTCCATTTGCTGGCCAAGCCGGAGCTGAACCGCAGATAAGGACTGCATGACCGCTGGTCGGAGTTTTTGGTCACCAATCTCCTTCAGCAGTTCTGAGGAGGCCTGATATGCGTCGGCAGCAGCCTCCAATCGGGATAAGGCTTCATACGCTGCAGCTTGATTTCCCAAGGCAATCGCCTGGCGTTTTTTATCTCCAGCAGCCGCGAAAAATTTATCTGTATTGAGGGCAGTTTCCAGTGCGTATTCTGGCTGCTTGCCTTGTAAATAGGCTACACTGGCGTTATTGAGCATTTCAGCCGCCTCAAGCTGCTCTCCATTGTGTGTGTATCCTTCCGCTGCAGATTGAAAAGATGCGGCAGCAGTAAGGTAGTCCTTTTTCTTGTATGCCCGTTCAGCTTCCTGTTTAAGTTCCCCTGGAGATATCGTTTCTACCATTATTGTTTGACCTTGTGAATTTCATAGTGTGATATCTAATAACCCCTCAGCCACTGCGCGCAGTTTTTCAACTGACATTTCGCTCAAGCGCTGAGCGATCTCCAGATACGGCCGGTTTATTGGTCTGCTGATAAAATCCTGCAGTTCTGGGGATAGATCATCAAAATGCTGCAGAGCACGCTGTTGCTTGATCCATTTACCAATTGGACCGCGACTATCCTGGAAATCTTTAATCGTTCGATTTACACTGTTTACTAGTACCTCTAAATCAGGCAAAGGGATGGATTGTTCACCCAGCTCATAGCTGTTCATTTGTTCTTCGCTAATCCCCACATTGGAAGCCAATTCAAGTGTCGTCAGCCCAGCTTCAAGCCTTGCCTGCCTCAAGCTGGCGCCGATCACCCGACTGCGTAGCCGCATCAAGCGATCTCGTTCGTATACCTTGGGTTCATTTTGGGTAAAGTTGATTATCTCCCGTCCCCAGAAGTAATCCAGTGGAATTTTCAAGTGAAAGGCAAGCGCCTCCAACTCAGGCAAGGATGGAGAAGCCTCTCCTCGTTCGTAAGATTCCAACTCCTGGGTGGTGATTCCAAGTGCTTCTGCGCAGTCATCTATCGATTTATTGGTGGATAGCCGCGCACTTTGCATTAATACGCCAAGTTTTTTTGTCCTGATTGCAATTGTTATCGGGGGATTATCCATATTTTCTCCACTGTCTGCCTGTTATTTTGGTATCTGTCATACAAAGCATATTAAACAGGCGGCATTGTGTATCCCATCCCGGAACGAGTGACGATATGCTGTGGATTGCGAGGATCATCTTCAAGTTTCTGTCGCAGTCGAGATATACTCACCCAGAGGATCTCTTTATCCTCTCTGTATTCGGGTCCCCAGACATTGACCAATAGATCTTCCGAGGTCAAGATATTTCCCTGGTTGTGAACGAACTGTAAAAGAAGGCGGTACTCGGTTGCGGAAAGAAACACCATGTTGTCTTCTTTGAAGACCTCGGCGCGGGCTAAATCAATGCGTAAATTCTCATGGGAGAAAACGGACTGCTCAAAGTTGCTCCCTGAGACCTGAGCTCGCCGAAGCACTGCCCGCACCCGAGCCAGAACCTCTGTTGCTGAAAATGGCTTGACAATATAATCATCTGCGCCAACATCCAAACCACGTACTCGATCTTGCTCTTCTCCCTTGGCGGTAACCATGATGATTGGCACGGAAGAGAACTCACGAATGCGTTCACAGGCGCCAAATCCATCCAGTCCGGGCATCATTACGTCCAAGAGGACCAAATCTGGTTGCTTGTCAGCCACCATTTCTACCGCACTCTGCCCATCGTAGGCTTTGAGTACATCGTAGCCTTCTGATATCAGGTTGGCTTCCATCAAGCGGACATAGCGGGGTTCATCATCAACGACCAATATTCTTGTAACCATGCGATTGCCTCCTTAATTCATGATTGTTAGCTGTCCTCGCCGGATTTATGGTTCATTATCGGGAGGTAGATGTGGAATGTGGTTCCTTCGCCGAATTTTGATTCAGCGGTGATTTCACCTTCATGAGCATGTATGATCCTGCGACAGATGAACAAGCCCAACCCAGTTCCGCGAACCGAGCGGTTCTGGTTGGGTACACGGTAGAAGCGGGTGAAGATGTTCGGCAGATCTTCAGCTGGGATACCTGGTCCTTGATCGCTGAATTCGATATGCGCATGATCATCTTGAGTGCCCAATGTAACATTGACAGTTGACCCTGGTGCATATTTAACTGCATTACTGAGCAGGTTGTCGAATACCTGCGCCAATCTTGTTGGATCAGCCCGTATTTTTAAGGGAGAGATCTGCAGATTGACTTCGATATTTAAGTTCTCGTCGAAAGATTTAGCCCTTAATGATAGATCTCTTATCATCGTATCGAGCCGAATGGGTTGAAATTCCATACGCAGCGTACCAGATTGTAAACGAGAGGAGTCGAGCAAATTCTCAATCAATTCTTTCAAACGATCGGTTTCTTCATCGATGATTGTCAAGAATTCCCGCCGGGTATTCTCATCCCAATTTGTGTCATCCCGTAACAAGGTAGTTGCATAGCCCTTGATAAAACCCAGTGGGGTGATGAGTTCGTGGGACACGGTCGCTACGAAATCATCCTGCAGGCGTTCAAGCTGCCTCTCAGCTTCAAGCCGTGATAATTGGGTGACCAGATTTCCATGCTCATAGAGTTGGGCGATATGGCCGGCTATATATTCTGCCAGATGAGTGTGTTCGGGCGTGAATTGTGGTCCACCATAACGCACAAAAACCAGTGCGCCAACATTTTGATCGCCGGCAATTAATGGCAGCCCAAGGAAGTAGCGGTCTTTCATGCGATCCTTGGTGAAGTCGCCAGTGATCTCCTGCCGGACGACAATCTTCCCTTCTTTGAGCACATCTTTAGCAATTGGTTCTCCCCAGGCTAAATCGGATTCTGAATTCCGGCCGCGGCCTATTGCCCGAGCATACGAAGGCTCAATACTTTCCTCATTCTGATTGACGTAGAGGACGACATTGTCGAAAATGAAGACGGTTCTGGCAATACCTATTATCTCATCTAAGCTGGCGTCCAGCTCAGAAGCGCGAGTAACTACACGACTGATGGCGTAGATGGCATCCAGTTCTTGGGTATTCAAGTTTTCAGGATCTTGAATTTTATCCGTCATCATTTGAACCTACTACCGGTAACGAAAAGGAAAAGCGTGTTCCTTGATCTGGGCTTGAATCTACATCCAACGCTGAACCATGTGCTTCCAGAATGTGGTGGACCATCGCCAATCCGAGACCTATTCCCGAATACCTGCGGGTAACAGAGCCATCCAATTGATGGAAGGGTTCAAATATTTCTATGATACGCTCTTCAGGAATGCCAATTCCAGAATCGCTGACTGTGAATTCAACGAAATCCATTTCACGTTGCGCAGAAAATCTCACTTGACCGCCTGTTGGGGTAAATTTGATACCGTTATCCAGCAGCTGATTAAAAACCCACTGCATTTTACCTTCATCAGCGTAGATTTTCGGTAAACCAACCGGAATTGTGACTTCAAGATCAATGCCTTTCGCTTTGGCTTTCTTAATGGTTTGAGGTAGATAAGCATCTACTAATTGGCGGATTTCGAGCGGTTGTAGAGAGAGACTGAGCTCTCCTCTCACTGCCAGTGAGAATTGGATTAAATCGTCGATCAATTGTTCTAAACGATCTTCTGAACGCACGAGAACATCAATAGCTTCCTCCTGAAGAGTGGTCAGGGGTCCCAAACTGCGGTCGGATAAGATGTCCAGGTAACCTTTGATATGGGTGAGAGGTGTTCGCAGCTCGTGGGAAATATTGGAGATAAAGTTTGATTTGAGTTGGTTGAGCTCCGTTAATTTCAATAAGGCTTTTTCTAATTCAGCGGTACGTTCTGCGACACGTTGCTCGAGTTCTCGGTTTGTTTGCTCAAGTTTATGCTGTAGTTGAAATATCTGAACTGTGACAACTTCATCAATGGAATACTGATCGACGAAACCAAGTTCAACCAAAGCCTGCCCGATCAGGCAGGGCTCCCCATTCGCAATTTTGTCTTGTTGAAATTCCAATGCGGCTTTCAAATCTTTTGATCCCAGTAGACCTCTTTCAATAAGTAACTCGCCCAATCGGGGGACAAGCGTTTCTGGTGTTATGCGGACGTCCATAGGGAACACCCTAGAAGGGAAAACAGTTTCGCTTAAGGTTGCTGCTAAATCCAAATCCACCCCGCAGTACGGGCAATGATGCGAGTGAGGATCTATAGAGGAGAGGCAGCGAGGACACGAAACTTCAACGGTCATTTTGAGACGATGTATTACCGATATTATGGTTTGAATGATCCACGCTAAAACCTGACTAATAATATCTCTATTTGCAAATCGTTGCAAGATTTAAACCAATGACTTGTAAAGTGTTTGTAAGGTTACTGAGTTCGTTTTTATTGCATAATCATTACCAGCAGATGAGTGGGCTGAGGCAGGAAAGAATTGTGAAATTACATTTTATTTGTTATGAATGAAGGAGGACTCTTGTGGTTTCCAGCGTCTTAGTTATTGACAATGACATCGCTTTGACCGAAATACTTAAGGCAACCCTGGAACCCGAGACGTTTGAGGTACATGCGGCTCAAGAAGTCGAAGAAGGTATCAATGCCATACACCGGTTAAATCCAGATGTGATCGTACTTGACTTATATCTACCCGAGAAAGATGGATGGCAGGTCTGTCGGGATATCCGTGCTTTTAGTAAAATCCCCATATTAATTTTATCCGTGTTGAATAATCCAGGCGCCATCGCCCAAGCATTGGACGAGGGAGCAGACGATTATCTAATCAAACCAGTGCCGAGCGGCGTATTAATTGCCCATTTGAAGAATTTAATTCGCCGAGCGCGTGCCGAACAAGTTGCTATCAACACACAAAATGATCTTGGAACCTCCATCGAGCTGGATTAACATTATAATATCCATAATCGAGGAGGCGGATCATGCAAACTTGTTATCAATGTAACGCCCAATCACCAGATACGGCAACAAATTGTGTTAACTGCAACGCAGATCTGAAGGAATTTTCTGCCACCGCAGTTGCGCGCAAGGAATTCCTAGCGAACGATCGGGTCAAACTGGTTCGAGTTCTGGTGGCAGAGGATTCCTGCCCAGCTTGTCAAGCATTAGAGGGGACCTATGAGAAAGATGCCGTTCCGACACTTCCAGTTGAAGGGTGTTCCCACGAATCTGGGTGCCGCTGTTTTTACCAACCCTACTTAACAACAATTTACCCTTAGCATCTTGATTTCAAGGTTCGACATCCCCATTTGAGTCATTAATTATCTCTGACGCCAGCTCGAGTGCCTGTCTCTGGTTTGTCACTTTTCCGGTAGCTTGCGCTTCTTGAATATTTCGTAATATCTGACCGATGATTGGACCTGGTTTCAATCCCAGCTCCTCCATCAGATCGTTCCCGTCAATTAAAGTAGGTGGGGAGATAACTTCTTCTTTTTTCTCCCACCATGCCTCGAGAAGATACCTAACCACGTCGACCTGGTGAGCCCAAATGTCCGGTGGTAATGTCGGTCCATAGGTAGCCAATGTATCTGCCAGTGATAGCAGGCAGATATCCACCCCGCCAGGTCCGGTATCACGAAAGAAGCGATAGATGGCTCTTCTGGAAGGAAGTTTTCCGGACTGGGAAAGCCATAATGGACGCATGTGGTTGAGCACAATCACACGTGTACGCTTGATTTCGGAGTTGCTTAGCTGCAGTGCCTGACCTCTTTTCACCACCAAATCAGCGCCAACTTCTTCATGCTTGATAAAGCGGATTTGGCCTTCTTGATCAATCTGCTTGGTGTGTGGCTTGCCAATATCGTGGTATAAGGCGCTCAGGAATACCAGCGATACGAGAGAGCGGGGTGGAATAAACCGAGTATTCAAATGGATGTCAATCTGTTCCCGATAGCGGCCCAGACGATGCGATATCACCCCCAAGAATAAACTTGCAGAATCTTGAGGATTATAGGTAGGTTTCAAAACATCCAAAACTTGATGCAGCCTCGTTAATACATCCAAGGAATGATTCCAGACATCCAGGATATGGGGTGGTGATTGATCAACCCCTTTCATTGCGCTCAGCTCAGGTAAGACATAGGGGATTGCCTCGAGGTAGTCAAGGATGCGAATAGCGGTAGCTGGTTTTGGACTCTCCAAGAGGTGGAGCAGCTCGTCACGGAGTCTTTCAGCCGAGACCTCTGGAAGCAAACTTACTGCGGCGCGCATGCGCTCTTGCGTATCTGGATCGGTTCTCATATCAAATAAAATCGAAAACCTAATGCCTCTGAGAATGCGCACCGGATCTGAAATGAACGCAAGTGGAGAGCATGCATGCAGGCGTTTGGAATACAAGTCTGCCGCACCTCCCCAAGGATCTAATAGTTCTTGGGGACGGTGAATTTCCACCGCCAATGCATTGATCGTGAAGTCGCGGCTTTTTAAATCCTCTTCAAGGGTAGCCCCTTGAAAGGGCGCGAAATCTAAAACCAAGTGACAACCTTCGGATTGCGGAATGATGACTCGCCCATAATCCCGTTCTTTATCCAAGGCGTAAAAAGCGCCGTCCAATGTGTCGGCGAGTTTGCGGGCGGTTTTGATCGCTTTACCCCGCAGTGTGAAATCGAGCTCCACAACAGGCAATCTGAGTAAGGCATTGCGTACCGCGCCACCAACCACATAGACGGGTCGATCTTGTGGAAGGATAGCTGCTACTCTTTCCAGAATAGGGTGGATGTGAATTGGAAGTGTTGTAGACACGTAGGATACCTGTGGGATTTCCTTGAACCTTGAAGCTTGGGCAGCCTGGAAAGCCTGTTTGGGAGTGCCACCTTGGCCAACAATTCTCCCACCTATGCAGGCGATCCACCTGCCAGCATACAGGGAGCGCTCATTATACTGACCCCCAAACTGGTTTGGCTCCACCATGTTTTATGCTTATTCTGGGGGTTGATATTTTTTAGGATTTACCGTGCCAATAAAGGATAGGTTGCGATAGTATTCGTCGAGATCGAGACCGTAACCGAAAACGAACTTGTTGGGTATTGTGAAACCCCGGTAGTGGATGGGGACCTCAATTTCTCTACGCTCGGCTTTATCCAAGAGTGTACAAACTTTTAGACTACGGGGATGACGGGTGGCAAGCATCTCCAGTACTGAAGCGACTGTATAGCCGCTATCGACAATATCTTCGACCAACAGTACATCCCGGTCGTGGATATCTTCTTTTAGATCAAGGGCGATGCGTACTTGACCTGTGGATTGGCGTGCTCCAGACCCGTAAGAAGATACTGCCATGAAGTCAATCGTGTGGGGTAGGTCTATATGGCGCATCAGATCCGCCAGGAAGAGCACCCCACCGCGCAAAATGCAGATCAAGTGTAAATTCTTTTCCTGATAATCCTCGCTGATCTCCTTGCCCAGCTGTGCAATCCGATTCTGTAATTCTTCAGCTGGGATCAATACTTCTTCTAAAAAAACTTGGTAATCCTGCATAGTTAATCTCTAGGCACTTCGTGATGTTTCCTGCAACGAGCCTCGTATAGTTCAGAGGCACCAATTACAACCACTGGGTCATCGTAGTGAGCGGGTTTACCATTCAACAGGCGTTGAGTGCGGGATGCCTCTTCTGCACACACCATACAAATTGCGTGCAGCTTATCAACTTGCTCGGCTTGCGCCATGAGCGTTGGCATCGGACCAAAGGGTTCACCGCGAAAATCTGTGTCCAAACCGGCCACGATAACGCGTAAACCGTCATCTGCCATCTGTTGGATGATCTGGGTGATCTCTGTATCAAAGAATTGAGCTTCATCAACAGCCACTACTGTCGTATCAGGATCCAAATGCTCTAGAATTTCGGTAGCAGATTGAATCGGAAGGGCATCAAAATCACTTCCCGCGTGAGAAGTAACTTTGGCCTCTGCATAACGGTTGTCCATCGCTGGTTTAAACACCTGAACTTTTTGTTTAGCGATCGTCGCACGCCTTAAGCGACGGATTAATTCATCCGTCTTTCCACTGAACATCGAGCCGACAATGACTTCAACAACGCCGGAGTGGTTTCTCATAAATAATTTTAACCCTCCTAATAAAATATTTTTGATCTATTTGAGCGATGTGGTTTGTCGAATAATTGCTGTAATATCTGAGCAGGACAGCTGACACATTAGCGCTGATTTTCTGCGGGGAAAAAAGAAAAATGTCTCCAAATTGGTCACTAGAAGCGACTTAATTTGGATTCTACCATAGACCGTTCAGTGAGAATTTATCTGCTAAGTTTCAATAACTTGAGAAAGAAAAACAGGCAGATGGCTTCACATCTGCCTGTGAGAACTTTAAGTAACGGGTGCTAAACCTGAATCTCTTGAGCGGCTTCTGGCAGCTGGTAGCCGAATTGGCGTAAACGCTTCTTCAGATCAGCCAATGATTTTCGACCAAAACCTTCAACAGCAAGCAGGGATGCTTCGCCAGTTTCCAGCATTTCCAGAACCTGGCCAACCTTAGTGATATCAGCTCTGGCGAGGGAATCGGTGGCACGGGTGCCTAATTCGAGTTCAGCGATCGGCCGTTCTGGCGAAACCTTGGCAGCTTCGCGGGCTTCGATCTCGTCGACATAATCTTGACGGGCCTGAAGCTTCTTGTAAAATCGATCTACCTGACCTTCTGTGTCAACGATGCGCTGTTCGCCAGTAAAAAACGGGTGGCAGTTTGAACAAACATCCGTGTGAATTTCTTTTACCGTCGAACCCGTTGTCCAAGTGTTGCCACATGCACAGACAACGAGGGTCTCTGGATAATATGTGGGGTGGATTTTTTCTTTCATTATTTGCTTGTCCTTCTTATGCGATTAAATACCAATATTGTCTGTACGGGGAATGTTCAGAACGGATTTTATGCTTCCGGAACTACGCTTACCCGCTTGCGACCGTCGCGGATGGTCTCATAAAGAACGACACCGTTTGATGTAGCAAAAAGGGTATGATCTCTACCGAGGCCAACATTACGACCTGGTTTGATCTTGGTGCCTCGTTGACGGACTAGGATATAGCCTGAGAGCACCTGCTCACCGCCATAAACCTTCACACCCAACCGCTTTGACTGGCTGTCACGACCATTACCAGTTGATCCGCCACCTTTTTTATGAGCCATTTTTACCTCCGGATTTTTCCACAATCGAAGCAATCCGCAGTCGAGTATACCGTTGGCGGTGACCCGTCTTTACGCGGTAGCGTTCTCTTGGTTTGTATTTGAATACTACGATCTTTGGTCCTTTGATCTGAGCTTCAACAGTTGCTTCTACTTTTACCCCTTTAAGGTAAGGGGTTCCGACGGCGATCTTCTCACCATCCGATATAAGGAGCACCCGATCGAGATCGATCTTTTCGTCAATATCTGCTTGATAGCGATCGATTTCAATCGTATCACCTTCAACGGCTTTATACTGCTTGCCGCCATCTTCAACTATGGCGTATTTCATTGATTTTTCTCCAATCTTCACTTCGCCACACTCTCCGCGAGCCAACTGATATCTCACGCCGATGTGTGGGGAAGTTGGGGATACACGGTATCGCCCCAGCGGTTTTTTGCCAGGGCTGCATAATTATAACGAGGAAGTAAATCTGTGTCAACAAGATTCCACAAGATTCCAGGCCTAGATTCTAGACCTAATTCTCTCATGGGGTAACGCTTTTGAAAGGTGGGAGGAGGCTTTCCCATGGTATATTGATTGCTGGTAGAAAAGTTTTGAATGGTTTCTCCGGGCTTACCATCTCACCAAATTTACTTTGGTTTGTAAGCAATATGGTGAGAAGCTTTTGGCGGGGAAAATCTGATAGTTAAGGTGATTCTTCTTATTTGAGATGTCTTTGAACTGTTCAAATTGTGGTTTTCATAATCCACCGGGAATGCGTTTCTGTGGCAATTGTGGTTCCCCGCTATCTGGGTCTGGGGATAAGAAAACCCTTGTACTGGAACCATCCTTAGAGCCAATAAATGAAATCGGAGTGCTGATCGGTTCTGATTTAAAGCAGCGTTTTCGTCAGGCAGGTTTGGAGTCTGCCGGTCAGCGGCGAACTGTGACGGTACTGTTTGCAGACTTGTGTGATTACACCGGATTAAGTGGGAAAATTGACGACGAATCACTATATGAGGTCATTCAGCGCTATATCCGCATGCTGGTAGAGAAAGTATACCAGTTTGAAGGTATGGTGGATAAGATTACTGGGGATGGCTTAATGGCATTGTTTGGGGC
>DAOVCZ010000239.1 GCA_030669775.1 Chloroflexota bacterium
CTTCCGCCTGACGGGTATTAATAGAAAGGATGCGAGCGTGCGGGTGTGGGCTTCGTAAAATCCGTGCATGCAGCAAAGCGTTGCCAAATTGCATATCGTCGCCGAAGATCGCCGCACCTGTCACCTTCTCACGGGCATCCAGACGTGGTACGCTCTCACCAACTGGATTGGGTTTCGGATCACTAGCTACCATTAGTCTTCTCCTCTCACATCTTTGCAGCTTCTTGAACTGCCTCGATTATGCGCATATATCCAGTGCAGCGACACAAATTACCGACTAGCGCAGCCCGAATTTCGCTCTCGCTTGGATCGGGATTGCGATCGATCAATGCCCGGGAGGCGATCAAAATCCCCGGCGTACAATAGCCACACTGAACGCCCCCAGCATCTATGAGAGCTTTTTGGATTGGATCGAGCTGAGTATCGCTTGCTAATCCCTCGACGGTGACGATCTCAGCCTCATCACATTCAACCGCCAAAACCAGGCAGCTGTTGACAGGCTCGCCATTCATCATAACAGTACAGGCACCGCATTCTCCAGCTGCGCAGCCATTCTTCGTACCAGTTAACACCAATTTCTCACGCAGCATGTCCAGCAGCGTCATGTACCCAGTGACATCCACTTGTTCAAATTCACCATTGACTGTGAGGTTAATTCGATGAAAACCCATATGATCCTCCAGGATTAGTCAATTCCCAATATTCGTCAGTTCAAGCTTTCTACTTGCGGAGTTTGTGCCAAACATCTCTCAACGCATTGAGAGACAAATTTCGCACCATTAACTTTCTGTAACGGGCACTGCCCCGCACATCATCGATGGGTGTACAAGCTTCCATCGCTGCTTCTGCCGCACCCTTGAGCGTCTCTTCAGTAACCGGCGTACTTCCCAGGATTTCACCCACCTGCTCCACCACCAGCGGCACAGGCGCCACTGAAGCCAATGCCAGCTTAAAATGCAATCCAGATTTGGTATCTGCATCTGGGTAGCCCACAGCTGTCACCCCAACTATTGACAGATCGCTGAGCTTGTTGCGACCCAACTTGATGTATTTGCCCTTTAAACCATCAGGGGGCAGCAGGAACTGGATTGAGGCGACAATATCCCCGGTCTGCAAGATCGTCTCACCAGGACCGAGGAAGAAAGTGCTCAGCGGTTCCTGGCGCATGCCTTGCCCACCGTAAATGTTGAGCATACCATCCAATAGAAGAGATGCACCGATCGTATCTCCTGCAGGAGAAGCGTTGCAGATATTTCCCACTATGGTAGCCCGGGTTCTCAACTGGTAGCTGGCAACACTCTGGGCAGCTTCAGCCAAAATCTGGTAATGTTCAATCACTTCAGGTGCAGCGATCAGCCGGTTCATATTTACTGCGGCACCAATCGTCAGCCCTTGCGAGTTATCGAATGAGATTTCATCCATCCCCTCTAATCCCTTGACATCCACCAGGTATTTGGGTCTTAATACTCGATCTCGCATTTGTACAAAGAGATCAGTGCCCCCAATGAAAGGTCGCGCTTCCCCAGCGTGAGCAACTAAGAACTCGGATGCCTCGGCATATGTATCAGGTTTTAAATAATCAAATTCCGGCAATCCTGGATATGCATTCATGGTGTTAATAAATTCCTCCAATCGATCGGATATTCCAAGTCCAATTATTCAATGTCAGCCGATTCTCACAACTAATAATTTGAACCGCCCAAAAGGACGGGTTCGATGCCACAACTGAAAGTCATCTTTCACCGCTTCCCCTCAGACGTCGATCAAAAACTCGAACGTTGGGAGTAATCCTGAAGGTGTTTTAATCAAAGTCGTTGCTCATCACCCTTCTGGTCCACAGATTAAATTATATACACTGATACCCACAATTTCAACATCAATATTATCCACCAGAGACCATCCATAATCAAGTAAAATCTGTTCACTCAACTGGATTGTTAATAGGGCACAAATCCAACCCAATCAACCGGTTATCAGAAGGGATATCTTGCAAAAGAGACCATGAACTACGCTCACCTTAAGCCACCATCCAACCAAGGGTATTTCGAGGCTGAAAGTATTGGGAATTTGGCTTTTGATTCTCTTTCTACAGATCAGGGTGGATCTGTCCTTGGGTTAACCTCACGCGGGATATTCATCAAGACGGAAAACAAATGGCTGAAATTCCTGTCCACCGAATCCTTTCGCGGTCCGCTAACGATCAATCTTCCAATGAGTGGAGACTCAATCCTACCCATCAGTAGGGGAATGAATCTTCGGATCACTGCAAGGCAAATCGTCTTTCCAGACGCAGACCTGGTGATTTCAGTACAAAACCCGGTAGTGTGGCAACCACAACCTCCATCTGCGCCTCCACTGCCAGAGTCTGAACGCCGGCAGCGCGTAATTTCTTCCGCAAAACAGATATTCGCTGGTAAAAAGGGGGCTGGTCTGGCAGCAGTGCTGCCCAGGCTGCTGAACTTCTCAAGCCAACCTCATCTTCACACTCAAGATATTTCACCCCTTCAGGCAAATATACTCCACCTGCAGAGGGAAATGATTTCCTCGTCTCACCTGCCATCATCCGAATCTCTGATCAGTTTATTGGGTTCAGGGTCAGGACTAACCCCATCAGGCGATGACCTTGTCAGCGGAGTACTATTGGCCCTCAACCGATGGAAAGAGGTAATCTTCGATGGGCAAGACCTGGATCGTTTAAACCAGCAGGTTGTTGAGGCCGCATATCGTAAAACAACCACTCTCAGCGCCAATCTGATCGAGTGTGCCGCCCTTGGATTGGCTGATGAACGCCTGATCGAGGCACTTGATTGGTTGGTGAGCGGAAGGGAGCAAGAACCAACCCACTTAGACGAAATGCTGGATTGGGGCAGCTCGTCAGGGATCGATGTCTTTGTGGGCTACGTGGTTGCGTTATCAGCTTAAACGATATTTTCGCCTGTTGGTAATAGAATAAAACCCCATCTGCAACCTGATATCAAAGAAGCGCTCATCCAAGCGCTTCTTTGTATCACATAATAAAGAGTGACTAAACACTGGAATACTGATAAGGGAGCTTATTCAATCAGAAATGTCACCAGCGTCAGCATCCCCGGCTCAACCTCTACCTCTTTCTGCTGCAAGCCATTGAGCATAAAGGTGATCTGGTATTCGCCGGGCGGTAAATCACTTATTGCAAAACTTTCATTCCAGGGGCTTTGCCCCCTGAGTTCTTTTTTCTCATAGGTTGTGAGGTAGAACTGGTCGATGGCTGGCAGCCCCGGACCGGCCAGCTGCTCAATCACGATATTCTCGACCGGTTGGTATACTCCCTGGTCATCCATCACCCGCCCGGCCAGAGCGCCAAAAGATTGGTCTTTTTCATCTGAAAGGAGTTCCAGCCACAATTCGGGATTGCGGGCTTCCAGGTAGGAGTTTTCA
>DAOVCZ010000047.1 GCA_030669775.1 Chloroflexota bacterium
TTGATAAACATCGTGGTTGTATTGGTCACACCATTCATCGAAATTATGAACTAAATTTGATGCCCTAAAAATTGGAATCCGAAATTTCTACCTACAAATAGGGCCGTTATTAACTTTTTCAGAGTGCTGTTCTTAATTTTATGAAAATTACGTACCATTTTCGATTTAGTAATAATAACTCCTTATTTGTCAATGAATTCTGTTGTATATACTGATTCAAAGAGAGATGGTTGCCAAAAAAATTTGACAATTCACGATATTGATTCTAACGCCATTCAGGAATTGCGAGCTGTTATCGAGTGATATCCGCAGATCGATTAGCAGCTGCTAGAATCCTCCAAGAACGAGGTTTATGATCATGAATCCAGCTGGCAAGACAATAGCAATCGTAACCGGAGCCAATAGGGGGATTGGATTTGAGACATGCCGGCAGCTCAGTCAGCTGGGATTTCTCACCATTCTCACCAGTCGGGATGAGAACAAAGGGAAGGCAGCGGTGGAATTATTGCTGCAGGAGGGTGGTGATTTGATCTATCACCAATTAAATGTTACAGATTTGGATAGCATCTCCAGGTTGGTTTCTTATATCGAAGAGAATTTCCAGTGCTGTGATATTTTGGTCAATAACGCTGGGGTGTTTATCGACAGGGGGAGAAGTGTGCTCGATGTGCCCTTGGATGTTCTTCAAGAGACGCTTGAGACCAATTTTCTCGGTGCGCTCAATATGTGCCGTGCTTTCATACCATTTATGCGCAAGCATCAATATGGAAGAGTCGTCAATGTTTCTTCCGGAATGGGTTCAATTGCGAGCATGGGAGGCTCCTCAGCAGCATACAAGCTCTCCAAACTTGTAATGAATGGTATGACCCGCATCATGGCCGACGAAATCAAGGACACAAACATAAAAGTCAACACTATGGCTCCCGGTTGGGTGCGAACGGATATGGGTGGACCGAGTGCGCCAAGAAGCCTGGCTCAAGGTGCAGATACAATCATCTGGTTGGCAACCTTGCCAGATGATGGACCGACTGGTGGTTTTTTCGAAGATAGAAAACCGATCGCTTGGTAATTCCAGGTTGGTCCTACAATTCAACCATTTTCCCCATCTCACCGTTCTGTCAAATGTGACATTAGCCCCAATCTGGGTCAGGAAATTTGAGAAACAAGATGCAGAAGAGATCGGGATGCAGCTCCTGGAGCGGGTTGGCATTCCAGAGCAAGCTCATAAATATCCCGGGCAGTTATCAGGTGGGCAGCAGCAAAGGGTAGCGATTGCTCATGCGCTGGCCATGCAGCCAAGAATTATGCTCTTTGACGAACCAACTTCCGCACTTGACCCGTAGGTGATCAAAGAATTGCTCGATTTTCACTCAGCTGGGCTGCCCAAAGACACCACAAAAACATCGTAATATGTACCAGCACCAAATCCATCGATCATAATGTGATCGCCGGGTTTCATTTTGGGAAGCTCCCGTAAGAATGCGATCATATTAGAAGCTGCACTGACATTACCGAATTCTCGAATTACCCAAGGCATGGGAAGGTAAATCCCTTCTTTATTGAGGTGCTTATGTATTAAAGAATTGATTTTAAGGTTTGCATGATGAACAATAATTACCTCAATCGATTTTCCAAGCATGCCGAGCTGACTCATTTTATCGCGATAAGAATTATAGACCTTACGGACGATCTCGACACCATTGCGTACGAAAAGTTTGACCATGCCCATTGATCCAGCCATGAAGACTGGTAAACCATTCTCGGGTTCATGCATCAAGCCGGCAAATCGCATATTATAAGGATCTATCTGAGTTACCTCGACCATCGATTGACCTTCAATTCTATGACCTGAGTGCGGGTAGTACATATGAACTGCCAACACACCTTGCTCATCATAAACTTCCTGGGTATCCCCAACCAAGAACTCCATCGACTTGCCGGGTATCAATCCAATGATTCCGGCGCCATTGCCGAATAACTGCAGGGCATTCTTATCAAAGGATTTTTGTATAAAACGGCTTAACCCTTCTATACCACCAACCAGCACTTTCTTTCCAAATAATTTTTTTGCGAGGTTTGTTTTCGATAGCTTGTTATAAGCCAGGTCCGGATTTAAAGTAAGATGTAATGCACCAGCTGAACCATCACATGCTTTATGAACGCTGACTTTTAAGGCATCCTCTCGAATACCGGCCTGACGAGAAATTTGTTCCGTATAATTTTCACTTACTGATCCGGTAGAACCGATCAAGACTGCATCAACTTCTTCTGGTTCCCATCCCGATACGTTTGCTGCTTCTTGCAGCAGGCGCGCACCGACCTCAGTTTCTATCTTGACATGATCCTGGTCGGATATCCCATGCAGATGGTGGCGGTGGATAAAGCCTAACGGTGCAAGGTTCATTCGCTCGCTGTTATCTAAAGGTGTACCGGTGCTCTGCTCAATTAGTTCGGGCAGGGTTGTATTGTCGTAGCATTTTCCCCAGGTTCCATATGCACCACCAATGCCAACTTCCGAATTGGATATTCTTTCAAATCCAAATGGTATCCCACCGCCAATGGGGATATTGACCATTTGAACTTGAGGACGTTCATAAAATGGAACGACAGCAGTGGTATCGTTCTCCGGGTTTTCGTGATTAGTCATCATTACTCCTTTGAATTTCAAGCACGCCCAATCCACTTTAGTTAAATCTGGGTTGAAATCAGCCAAGATTATAAAGGCGAATCCAAAATTTTCCTATCGTTGGTCGCAAATCTCATATTATTTTTACGAATGTCTGGTCAGTATTTGCATAGTGCTAATCAGGAATATCATGCAATTTGACCTGTTTTTGTTACAAGTCATCTTATTTCGGCTGATGTACAAGAATTAACACCAAAGATTCTGACTAGGTACGAATAATTTCTGATAATCTGATCGCAGAATTCTCCCACACACAGTCATTTCATCAATCTAAGCTTTATATAATGACCACCATAAGGAAGAATACGATGAACTTATGTAGTTATTTTATCGGATGAAATAATCTGTTACTTTGCACATCCATATTTGCGAGTTCCATTATCAACGTACTTAGGCTGTATAACGGGGTCTTCTAATAAATCTTCGCTACCAACATGGACTAAGTTGTGATAGGATGCTTATTTTTCGCCAGCCTGATCATCGCGTCTTAATAAGAACAAAAACCGGCAAACTATCGCCGATATTTGCATGACCAGCGGCTATCAGCGGTCCAAGTGATGCTGACGGTTGGGCGGAAGTGACCTGGCAAACCCAGAAACCAAATAGATAGGGTCAGGGAGGCACAGCACCTGGCGCCTACACAGCCACTACCACGAATGTCAACGCTTCCGGATACAATTGGGATAGTGTCACGCCGAGCACTACTTTCACAATAGAATGATCAAATCTATCCTTTAAGCAATAGCCTAACGAAAACCGGATTAAGGACTTCTAATGGCAAAAAGACCCTAAGGGTTTCGATACCCTTAGGGTCTTAGCTATTTTCAGATCAAAATGTCGTTGAAGTTAAGTTCGGACGAACTTGACCTCTCGATTTGATACTAATCCCTAATTTATTTTCGCCAATTCACCAGGCTGGAGGCTTGCAAGTGGTTGATCAGTTTCCCGGATCGAGCCAGTTCTTTCCCTTTTTCAAGCACGCGCTCGTAATAGATCTTACTGGAGAGGTCAGGTTCATATCCCCGCAGGATACTATCCACGGTCTTATCCAATCCTCCTTCTTCGACCTCATCCCATAAATCCTCATCCAGGAGATTGGCCCTGAGATGTGAGAAAAACGCGACCGGTAAGAATTTTATTTGCTCTGGCAGCTCACCCATCAGCTGTTCGTTTAATTCCACGACCAGCTTATAACACTCATCTCCTGTAAGTTCGGGAAAGATAGACTGAATAATCTCCGCTTTCTCTTCAGTCGTTGGGATCCATTCGAAAGCTGACATCCGGCCTGCCCTGACTAATGGGTTATACAGCTTGGTGAAATCGTTGCCGGTAATAATGATCGGGATGCGGCTGGTTTCTTTGCCAGCGACAAGCGTGGGATAGTCAACCAGGTGCATTAATTCACCGAATACGTTGATCTGGTTGATGGTGTGTTTCTCTGATTTTCCCCAGGTCCCGAGCCCGGTATCGACATCATTAACCAGCACGACTGCCAAACTGGCTTCACCACTGCGGATGCTTTCGCTGGCTCGATTGTATGTGTAGCGAATAAAAGCTGAAGGGTGACCGGCTACAGGATTATCGAGCTGCCCGCCTGAGACCAAAAAGCGTTTGACACCCATATCCTTCAAGATATGTTCGCATTGGTAGGTCTTGCCTTCACCGGATGGACCGTGGATGCCAAGCAACAATGGAACTTGGGCTTCAACTCCCTTTAATAAGTTCTTGAGAATATGAAGCGAGACAACCTGTTGGAATCGTTTCGAAATAAATACTTCAGTTTCTGTTTTATGTTTTATTAGTGCCATATTACATACCCTACCCTAAGAATTCGCTACCGACCGTAATGTGACAGGATGATTTGCCGGATCGAGATTGGATAATTGGAGAATTCCAATTTTTGATACTTCGCAATAATAATTATATTGTATTCGCAATTGGCTCCTTCTGAGCTTACGAATCAGTAAACATTGAAGATGTCTAATCCTAAATGAAGGGGCTTTCCACGATTTAGGTGTATTCTACCTTAAAATGAACAATGCAAATCAAGTTCACAGTACTGTTCATTGGAAACGCTTTGCGTATAGCAAAGGGCAGAAACTTATCGATCATGTAACTTGCAAACTGTCTAATTAATTCAGTGGTCGAGTTAATGAAAAGGTTCTGGTGTCTCGACTTTATCAGAGACTGTTATTCTTTATACACGCTTAACTCTTCACTATCCCATACATCTCGACACTCAATTAACTTCTTGCATAGATTGATTTTGAGGTGATTTTTTGCTAATATATGATTGAGGAGGGAAAATGATAACTTATGATTGGCCACTCTTAATTATTTCCGCATTGTCTAGTGCGGCTATAACACTTGCAACGATTGTATATTTAGTTGACCTCACCATCTATATTCGCATATGCGGATTGTCCTCAGTTTAAAACTTTTGTCCCTTTCATTGGTTCAATAATCATTTTGATCGGTATAGTAATTATTATTCCTCTCACCCTGGGAAACATTATAAGACAGAAGCTTATTCTAATAATAACTTTGGCTATCGGAGTGCTCTTGGGAATGCTGTTGGCCATTTTTGGTTCGTGCTTATAAAAGGAAATCATCAATCTACTACCTACACAAAAATAATCTGATCACTATTAATTTTCGAATCTATTATTTCTAACCTTAAAACTGACCCATTTTCGGCCGGTACTGGAGCGCCTCGGCCAAATGTTGGGAGGCAATTTCGCTCTCCCCCGCCAGATCTGCGATCGTACGGGATAATTTCAGAACCCGATGGTATGCACGCGCAGAAAGCTGCATTTGGCTCATCGCCGATCTCATTAAAGATTGGGAGATGGTGTCCAATTGGCAATATTTGCGCACTTCTGCCGGGTGCATATCGGAATTACACGTCAGTTCCGCCGCATTATCGAATTGTGGTGGATTTCCTGGGTGGAAACGCTGTCGTTGCAGGTCGCGGGCAGACTCGACTCGTGCCTGGACCGAGGCTGAAGGCTCGCCAAAGCGGTCATCACTGAGTTTCTCATAATCCACCCGCGGGACTTCAACGTGGATATCGATGCGGTCTAATAATGGACCGGAAATCCGCTTCTGATATCTGGTGACAGTGGACGAGGAACAGGTGCAGGGTTTGAGTGGGTCGCCATAATACCCACAGGGACATGGATTCATGGCGGCAACTAGCTGGAAGTTAGCGGGAAAGGTGAGTGTCCCTTGAGCCCGGCTGATGGTGACCATTTTATCTTCGATCGGTTGGCGGATCACTTCCAGAACACGCGAGCCGAATTCAGGCAGTTCGTCAAGGAATAATACGCCGCGATGAGCTAAGGATATCTCTCCTGGATGAGGCCATGTTCCCCCGCCCACCAGGCCGGCATGCGAAATGGTGTGATGCGGAGCGCGAAAAGGTCGGTTTCGAATGAGCGGCAAATCAGCGGGTAGCAGGTCCGCCACAGAGTAGATACGGGTGACATCTAAGGCTTCATCAATCGTCATGTGAGGCAGGACAGCGGGCAGTGACCGTGCCAGGAGGGTTTTCCCAGCGCCTGGAGGCCCGATCATTAAAACATTGTGTCCACCAGCGGCGGAGATCTCCAATGCTCGTTTTACGTGTTCCTGTCCCTTGATATCCCGGAAGTCCGTCTGTACGTTAACCGGAATATGTTCGGGAGTAGTCGGTGGTTGTGAATTCAGTTCACATTGATCGGAAAGATGATCGTACAGCTCGGCTAGAGATGGCACCGGAATCACATCCAAGTCCGGTATCAATGCGGCTTCGCTGGCATCGATGTGTGGCACAAAGATGCGTTTAAAGTTTTCTTGACGGGCCAGGGCAGCCATGGGCAGTACTCCCCGGATATGCCTTACGCTGCCGTCCAGGGAAAGTTCCCCGACCACGAAGGATCCATCCAAACAATCTACCGGCAGCTGGTTGGTGGCGATCAGCACACCCAAGGCGATGGGCAGATCGTATGCAGGTCCTTCTTTGCGCACTGCAGCAGGAGCCAGGTTAACTGTGATGCGTTTGCGGGGGAAGATCAAACCAGCGTTCTTGATCGCCATCTGGACGCGTTCACGGCTTTCCTGGACGGCGGTATCGGGAAGGCCAACGATGATGATGGCGGGTAATCCTTGCCCGGTGTCGACTTCAACCTCAACTACGACACCGTCCAGGCCGATGATGGCGCAAGAGAACACTCGTGCGAGCATGATCTAAGTTTAGGGGAGGAAATGGGAAAAGTCAATTATCTTGACATTATCTTGAATTGCTTTAATCAAGGCAATATCTCTCGCCATCTCATCAGGCGTGTCTGCTAGCTCATCCTCTGGTGTGATGGATTTCTTATTCAATGTTTCGTTTACAAGCTTAGCTAGATCATTGGGCATTGCCCAGCCTCGTGGTAGATCGTTATTGGTCATCAGCTCGCACCCTTTTTATTTAGTCTAGGCTCTAATCCATTAATTTGCAATTCCCCCATGGGGGAATTTTTTCGGAATCACTCAAGCCCCAAAAATCGCTTGACCTTGCCCATCACTCAACCAGAATTATTCACGCTCCCACGGCCGCGCCAATACGCACAATGCAACCGATACCAGCAACGCCGCTATCGTCAACGATCCGAATGTCTCCGGCCAAATAATCGAGACGATAATAGTTCCGATCAGGATCGCAGCCCCGGACCAAAAACAAACTTCCCGGATGGTCGTCATCGCTACACTTTTCCAAATGATCAAACTAATCTTACACCTGGTCAGTAAATCTAAGCTATCCCATCTCTCCAGAATATATAACAAATCATCCCTCCACTCAAGGGGGAAATGAGGGTCCATTAGATTCATCCTATGCTCCCGGGTTTCCTGACAGCACAGGGTTATTGGTATATTTTGTCTACAATAATGGAACCATTGGTAGGGTCTAACCCGTTTTGGGCAACTTCTCCAGGTATTTAGTTGTAGTTTCCCAAAGTTCGAGGGTTTGACCTCTAGATTGTGCAGCTGTATAAACATCAGCCGGTAGATCGGCTGCTAATTTATCGAGATGTATACCAGACTTTTCCTTGGTTTCGTAGGTGCTGGCCGGGTGCTGTTTAGCCAAGGTCAACATTTCGACTGCTTCTGACTTCTCGCCAACCCGAACTAAAAGATAAGACCAGCCAACCAAAACGTCCAATGCTATCGGCGCCAGTAGGTGTTTCTTGGCCAATCGAAGTGCTTTCTGGTAGTACTTACTCGTATCGGCTTGGCGATTGTCATCTTCGTTGATGGAAATATGGCCAAGATGACGAAAGACTGAGGCTATCTCTGGCTCGTTTTCAAGCTTGTTAAAAATGTCTAGAGCCTTGTGTTGATACTGCTTTGCCTGGTGATATTGCCCTTGATCAAAATACACACACCCTAATCCGCTGAGATTGTGAGCCATCAGCTTGAGATGATTGACTTCTTCCGCCGCGACCAGGCTCTGTCGATAGAATCGCTCCGCTTTCTTGAAATCGTCTTGCTGGCGATAGAGGGAGCCGAGATAGCTTAGTGTCGTCTCCTTGAACCATTTACTGCCACCTTCGTCAAAGAGCTCTAGACTTCTCTGAATGGCTTGAGCAGCTTGAGCATACCGGCCCTGGGCTAAAAACAGCCGACCACGTTCGCGCATCCTGCCGGCCCAATCGAACGGAATGTTTTCGTCCCGATTTGTAGCATCTGCCGTGTCGAGAAGTTCTTTCGCCAAAGCATAGTTGCCACAATCGATCGCTTTCATACTCAGGATCTGGCAGTTGACGCTAACTAGTTCTAAATCACCAACTTCATCGTTAATCTTCTTACTCTCTGACAACAGTCGTTCGGCCTCTGCCGGCTGGCCGCTCTGCAGGGCTGCACTACCCAGCCTGTTCATACACCAGGCTATTCCCAATCGATCTTGAACTTCAGTGAAGAGCTCCAGGGCTTCATGGAGAATGGGCTCTGCTTTGGAAAATGCTCCTCCCCAATGGAAAGAAAAACTCAGCCAAATCAGTGTGCGCGCCTCTCTTAGCTTGTCTCGTGGTTCGGCAAGGCGCTGTAGCCTGATACCTTGTTCCAGGAGGGCTTGACCCTTGTTAAGCCACCCAATCTTATTACACACATCTCCCCGTGCAGCTAGCAGAAATCCAACCAGTCTTTTACGGATATCGGGCAGGTTGGCAGCTTCTTCATACTCAAAACCATCGTTACCGTCAGCTGATCCGAGAATTGCTGACGTTGCCTGTCGTAAGGCTGGCTCAACTTCATGTGATAGCGACTTGGTTCGGTAATGCTCATAGAAAGACTCGACAGATCGATCGAGCGCCTCAACATTTATTTGAGCGACTGCTCGCTGCCAGGCTGCATAGACATTATCGATATCGATAGCAATTTCGCTCAACGCCTTATTTCTCTGTCTTCCAAATAAATACGTGTTCCGCTGGTGGAGGAAGTCAGCATAGTAGGCAGCGTGTCGATCCAACACTTCTTCATGGATATCTGGGTGGCCCTGCAGCTGTTCGACTGCAAATTGGCGTATCAATTCATGCATATCGTAACGTCCACCACTCCCGCGTTGCAGCAGCGCTTTCTCTACGAGGGAGGAGAGAAGAGGTAGCGATGCACCTGTTACCTGTTCGGCGGCTTCTCTAGAACAACCACCATAAAAAACGGACAATTTGCTTAAAACCGTTTGCCCGGCCTTCGGTAGCCGTGACCAGGTTTGCTCAAAAACAGCTCTCAAACTGCGGTGTCGTTTTGGCACATTTCTTAGGGTGGTGCTTAGAAAGTCGAGATTTTGTTCTACCTCCTCTACAATCTCTTGACAACTCATCGACCGAACCCAGGGCGCTGCTAGTTCCAGACCCAGCGGCATGCCATCCACCAGCTGGCAAAGCCGAACGATTGCCAGGATATCCTCATTGGAGACAAAAAAGTCGGCCTTGGCCCGGCGAGCGCTCTGAAGGAAAAGACGCACGGCGTCGAAATTCTCCAGAGACGCTGGCGATTTACCGGTTGTGATTTCAACCTCCTGTGGAAACGGTAGCCCTTGCACCTCATAAATCCATTCTTCTTGTAAGCTCAATCGCTCTCTCGAGGTCACTAGCAGTGTAACCTGTGGAGCTTCGACCAATATTTCCCCTAACAATTCCGCCCCATCCAGTAAATGCTCGAAGCCGTCAACGAGTAATAACATCTGTTTGTGGTGCATGTAGTTCAATAGTTGTGCTTTGGGCTCTTGTGCGCCATGAAACTTGATATTCAAGGTTTCGCCCAATGCGGGGACAATGAATTCGGGCTGGCCGACTGACGCCAGCGATACAAAATATACTCCATTGGGGAACGCATCCTGTGCTTGAGCGGCGGCTTCAATAGCCAGACGGGTTTTACCAATGCCGCCCGCACCAACCAGTGTCAAGAGACGGCAGTGAGGTTCATCGAGCAGCAGTTTATTAATTTCGGCCAACTCCTGTTTCCGACCAATAAAAGGTGTGAGTTGGGGTGGAAGATTGTGATTAGGAAGCTCGGTAGAAATCGCTTTTTCGCGTTCCGGTACTGTATGTTTGGGAGGTGGGAGTTGTCTGGCTCTGATGGTTTCATAGAGGTGAGTGGTTTCTTCTTCCGGTGGAAGTCCGAGCTCTTCATCTAGCAATTGTTTAAATTCCTGA
>DAOVCZ010000265.1 GCA_030669775.1 Chloroflexota bacterium
ATTTTTGCGTGCCTTTTAATGTGCCTCCGATTCTTGAACTATGATACTTGATTTTAATTTGTGCCAAGTTTTGGGGGCACTTCATGATTTCATATCCATAGTAAGGATAAGTAAATAAGATAATTATTAATACTTACTATCAAATAATGTGTGCGGATGGTCTCGGATGTCAAATGATGGTAAGATTTATCAATTTGCCCGATTATCAGCAAGAGATAAACTTTTGCGATTTTTTCGGTCGGCTATCACGGGTGCATAGATTTGAACAGGCGAGAGTTTCTGAAGGTTGCAGGTTTGGCAGTTGGTGGTGGTCTGGTTACAGCCATTTCTTGTTTAGCGATCAATGACGAATCTCAGGATCCGGTCGTCGATCAAGTTCCGATTCGCATAAAGAACTTGCATCCAGCTTTGGAGGGTTTTACCCTCCTCCAGATGACAGATCAACACCTTTATCCATTGACTCAACCTTCATTAATCAAAAAGTCTGTTGCCATCGCCAACAGCTTGAACCCAGACCTGGTGGTGCTGACCGGCGATTATGTCTGGCAAGATCTGGAGGCGATCGATGAGCTGGCACCCATCTTATCAGGTCTGGATGCAAAATATGGAGTTTTCAGCACTTTAGGCAATCATGATTATTGGCTGGATGCTGACGTGATTACTGCAACCTTGGAAGCAGCTGGGCTACCTGTTTTGGTGAATCAAGGGCTCTCGATTAAACATGGAAAAGGTTCTTTTTATCTGGCGGGTTTGGATGATGGCTGGAGTGGGAACCCTGATTTGGATGCCACCCTGGAGGGGGCAATGCCTGATGATCCAGTAATACTCCTCTGCCACGAACCTGATTTGGCAGATCGATACTCTCTCGATGGGAGGGTCTCGTTGCAGCTCTCCGGGCATTCCCATGGAGGTCAAATACGCCTGCCTGGGCTTGGTGCCTTAATCTTGCCCTATCTCGGGCGCAAGTATGATATTGGGTTATACAAAGTTAATGAGATGCTGCTGTACACCAACCGCGGGCTTGGCGTGATCAGCGAGCCTGTTCGCTATAATTGTCCTCCTGAGATCACCCAATTTGTATTGCTTGGGGCTTAGCGAAGCGAACAGCTCCCATTTTTTCCACCTTCATTGTTCAACTCTATGCTCAAATACCAATCTCTGCTGGAAGGCGTCCGGACTTGACGGCCTCCACAAGGGTTTGATAATCGCGTTCTGTCTGGTCTGCATATGCGACGCCAAAATCCCCGATTGCCTGTGCGAATATGTCGTTCTTACCGATGTAACCCGCGATGCTGGTCTCATCCCCTGTCCGGGCATGGGCGCGTGCCAGGCACCAGGCACACACGCCCAAATAGGTTCTGAAGCTGTCATAATCCATCTCCGTTACCTCAGCTGAACCCTTCATGTCTTTCAGCTGGCGCCAGTAGTAATCAATATCTGTAAACTTGCTGGTATGCCAACCCAGAAAGATGTCGCTGGTGGCTTGCATCAGGCGCTGGCCGGTCACGATGCGCTCCGCATGACCTATCGAACTCGGTTTGCCGACAAAAGTCTCTAAGACGGATGGGCCGGCTTCTTTGAGCTGTAAGATCAGCGCGTCGTCTTCCGCACCACTTTCGAGCAGGAGGATCATGCAGCGTGTGCCCACACTGCCCACCCCACCAACTCGCAAGGCGGCATCCACAATTCGAAAGTGATTCAGGAGGTAGCGCCGCTCATCCGGTAAGCTGTCCAGATACTGGCTCCAGGAATCTTTGACGGATTGTTCCGTCATGCGGCGCAGCTCCTCCTCACTCACATACTTTTCAAGACCCATTTCGCGGAATGGCACCAGCAGTGGTGGATCGCTGATGATACGTCGTCTTCCATCTTCGATCTTGGTCAGCTTTTCCATGGTCTGCTGGTGAGTTTTTGTGCGGGCTTTGCGCACCATTTTCTGGGCGCGTTTCTTGCCCTGCTTGGAGGTCTTCTCAAAAATCTTCACCACCGAATCCGCGTCCACATGGTAGTACCACACATCCAGAACGTGCTCCTGGGAGAATTTGTCCATCGCATAAGCGTATACCTTAACCGTATCAGCAGCAAGGCGGCGGCACTTTTTTTCACTGAAGCCATTTCCCCGGCCGGCGACGACCGCGCTGGCTGTCAGACGTTTCAGATCCCACTCCCAGGGTCCTAAATAAGCCTCATCAAAGTCGTTGATATCAAAAACCAGACGCTGTTTCGGGGTGGCGAAAATGCCGAAGTTTGAAAGGTGGGCATCGCCGCACAGTACGGCCTCTAGTCCTGTTACTGGGCTAGGTGCCAGGTCAGCAGCCATCACCACCGCTGACCCGCGCAGGAAGGCAAAGGGTGATTCGAGCATACGGCCATACTTGATCGGGAGCAGCTGCTGCAGGCGTCCTTCGTCCTGTGCCTGCAGCAAACTGATCGGATCGGGCCTGTCAACAGCGGGCGCCCATTCGCCATGGCCGCCGCGCGGTACCCGTTCGCGCAGTGCTTTGTTCATTTGCTTGCGTTCAGAAAGTGAAATCTTTGAATCTTTTTTCTTCTCGGCCGACATTGAAATCTCCTTTTAGGACCATTTTCAATAAAAAACCGAATAATTAGAAGGCATCCGGAATCTCCACCGATCCACGGAATCTCATAGAGGACAAATACCTGTTCTAGATGCCAAGGGTATTGAGCAAATAATCTTCAACATCTGTTCGGGCTTCTTTTCTTAGAACAGAAATAAACCAACTGCGATTGCTGCCCCAAGCAGAAACAATATTGGGTAGAGCCAGATCATGGGTTTATCAATCCGTTGGGCGAGTTCTGCACGACCATCAGTCTCCAATCGCTTTAAAATCACGTTATAGATAACCACGATCACGCCCACTACAAAAGCGCCGATCAACAAGGCATCCATGAAGGTTAAGTAACCAATCCGGGGCAAGTTATCTGCCACGGTGAAATTGAAGGCCACAAAGGTCAGCAGTGTTGCGCTGGAAACTTCAACCCGTCTCCCGAAGTCCCTCAAGAAGAATGTGAACCAAGATACGATGATAACCAGGACAATGGGGAGGATGATACGAAAGATGTAAAAGTTAATGTGACGGCGGACAGTGAAGTACAACCAATGTGTCGAG
>DAOVCZ010000035.1 GCA_030669775.1 Chloroflexota bacterium
ACGTGCCCTTGGTCCTCTACAATGGCGTCAAACAGTTTTAGGTGGGAACGGACACCACCCTGTACAGGCAGCCGAGGTAGAAGTAGAAGTTGAGGAGGTTTGATTATGTCTGAAAAACCCAAACTGGCAATGTACTGGGCCGCCTCCTGTGGAGGATGCGAGATATCCGTACTAAACATCGGAGACAAGATATTAACTGTTGATGAAGTCTTCGATCTGGTGTTCTTCCCGTGCATTGCAGATTTTAAGCACCATGATGTGGAAGGATATCCAGACGGTTATATTGATGTGTGCCTGTTCAATGGAGCGATCCGTACTTCTGATAACGAAGAAATGGCAAAATTACTTCGTCAAAAATCGAAGGTGTTAGTTGCTTATGGTTCATGCGCATATGAAGGATGCATCCCAGCACTATCCAATCTAACTACCAAAGACGATACATTTGATACAGTTTATATCGAAAATCAAAGTATTGATAATCCCGATGGGATAGTCCCTATGGTAGAGACTGAAGTCGCAGAAGGGACACTCACCTTGCCCTTCTTCTATAACACCGTCAAATCTTTAGATCAGGTTGTTGATGTCGATTACTATCTGCCTGGATGTCCTCCAGAACCTGAACAAATATGGGCAGTTCTCGAGGTTGTGGTGAATGCATTACTCAATGAAGGACCGCTGCCACCTGCTGGCTCGATCGTCGGTGCTGGTACTGTCGCGGTATGCGAGGAATGCCCCCTAGAAAAGAATGTAAAGACGATCACCCAGTTCTATCGACCTTATGAAATTCAACCCGAGCCAGGCTTATGCTTACTTGAACAAGGATTAGTCTGTCTTGGTCCCGCTACCAGGGCTGGTTGTGGTGCTCTCTGCCCGCAAGTTGGTATGGGTTGCCGTGGTTGTTATGGACCACTCGATGGGGTAGAGGATCAGGGAGCCAAGATGCTGTCAGCAATCGCTTCCGTGGTTACTGTCGGAGAGTCAGGTGATGATGAGCACGAATTAGAAGAGAAAATCGACGCGGTCATGGACACATTAGCTGACCCGTCTGGCACATTCTATCGCTTTAGCATGGCCCACTCACTTCTACGTCGGGTCAAGGCTGATGGCAACGGATCAAACGGAGGAGAGGTGAAATGACACGCATTACCATTGACCCAATCACTCGCCTTGAAGGCCATGGGAAAATTGAAATATTCCTGAATGAAGAGGGTGATGTTGAAAACACCTACCTCCAAATTCCGGAATTAAGAGGTTTTGAACAGTTTTGTGTTGGTCGACCTGCAGAAGAGATGCCGCGCATCACCAATCGCATCTGCGGTGTTTGTCCAGAAGCACACCACATGGCGAGTACAAAGGCTTTAGACGATCTTTATCATGTCGAACCATCATCGGCAGTCAAGAAAGTACGCGAAATGTTCTACATGGCCTTCTATGTCACCGACCATACCACCCACTTCTACGCTTTAGGAGGCCCCGACTTTATTGTAGGTCCGGATGCACCTGCAGGCGAGCGCAATATCTTCGGCGTAGTTCACAAAGTTGGTGTCGAGATTGGTAAAGAGGTCATCGATACACGCATCCGCAACCACCATGTGATTAAGATGGTTGGAGGTCGCGGTATTCACCCGGTCGCAGGGATGCCCGGAGGTTGGAGCAAAGCCATAACCGAAGAAGAACGCGATGAAATTGTTGAAATCTGCAAGAAGAATGTTGATTTCGCCCTTTTCAGCCTCAAAATATTTGATGACATCGTTCTCGCCAATCAGGAATATGTTGACCTGATCCTGGCAGACACCTTCACCCATCGCACTTATTACATGGGAACTGTCGATGAGAACAACTATGTCAACTTCTATGATGGCATGATCCGGGTTACCGATCCGGAAGGCAAGGAATTTGAGAAATATGAAGCCAAAGACTACCCCGAACACGTTGCCGAACGGGTTGAACCCTGGTCATATCTGAAATTCCCCTACCTGAAAAACGTCGGCTGGAACGGATTCGTCGATGGCATGGACAGCGGTGTTTACTGTGCCACGCCTCTATCCCGTTTAAATACATCCGATGGTATGGCTACACCCAAAGCACAAGAAGCTTTTGAGAAGTTCTATGATACTTTGGGCAGCAAAAAGGTGAATGGGCGTTATCAACCTGTGCACCAGCGCCTGGCTACCCACTGGGCACGCTTAGTGGAACTGCTCTATGCTGCTGAACGGATGCAGGAATTGATCAATGATCCCGAGATCACCGATCCTAATACTCGGGTTGTAGTTACCAACACCCCGGATGAAGGGGTCGGTAGTGTGGAAGCCCCTCGGGGCACCTTAACCCATCACTATTGGACCGATGATAATGGCATTTTGACAAAGATCAATCTCATCGTAGGTACTACCAATAACGCCGCACCGATCACAATGTCAGTTAAAAAAGCCGCCGAGACGTTGATCACAAAAGGCACAGTCGTCACTGATGGTTTACTGAACAGAGTTGAGATGGCTTTCCGTAATTACGATCCCTGCATGTCTTGTGCAACGCACTCGCTGCCCGGGCAAATGCCTCTAGAGGTTGTGATCCGCGATTCTGAAGGAAACGAAATTGAACGGTTGAGCCAGTTCACAGAGAATTCACGCACATGAGAACCCTGATACTGGGATTAGGTAATCCAATTTTGACTGACGATGGAGTTGGTGTCCTTGTGGCTGAAGAGGTTCGCTCGAGATTGCCCGAGGATACCCCCATCGATATCACTGAAGTTAGCGTTGGCGGATTGACGCTCATGGAAACCATGATCGGATACGATCGAGTGATTTTAGTCGATGCGTTCCAACGCTTACATGATGGATGTCCCGGAAAAGTACACAAGATGACACTTGAGGACCTTAAATCCATCAGTCCTACCCAACATAGCGCTTCCCCTCATGATGCAAGCCTGGTAACAGCCTTGGAGACAGGTCAGCGTATGGGATTACCTTTACCAAAAGATATCACTATTTACGCAATAGAAGTTGAAAATGTGATGGATTTCAGCGATCAACCCACACCCTCCGTCGCTGCAGTCATTCCCCAGGTCGTGGAAGCCGTGCTGGCTGAAGTTAGTTAGGAATTCTTAGACATTTAAAGAGAGGTGCCTTTATGGTCTCCCCAGAACTGATCCGCCGCTATCCTTACTTCAGCGGATTATCGATCGATAGAATTAATTTGTTGGCCAAAATTGCTGAAGAAGTAAAAAGCGAACAAGACCAGTATTTTCATCAAGAAGGCGATGCCATTAGTAAAGTCTACATCATTGTCGAAGGCGAAGTATCATTGTTGACAATCTTGCCTCAACAAGGAAAAGAAGTTGTCATCAATACCATTGGGACAGGTGATGTCTTTGGCTGGACTTCACTTCTCCCGCCTTACACAGCAGGCGCTGGTGCCAAATCAAGAACCAATTGCAAACTGATTGAATTTGATGCTGGTGATCTTCGTACAAAATTCGAAGATGATTATGAGTTTGGCTACCTAATGATGATTAAGATTGCCCAAATCATCAGAGAACGCCTTGATTCAATCGTGATCGAAACTTTAGCTTATCAAGCAGAACAGTAAGCTGAGCATATTAACCGGCGATTCTAAGGAGAAGAAAAGCTCCTGGCTTTACTTGCCAGGAGTATTTTGTTCGCAATTCAATCAACGAGAGTCCACGAAATACTCATCCAAACCACGAAAACAACCCGAACTCAATTTATGACCTACATCCTCTTCGCAATATAACACCTCTGCTCCGGCATTCTTCATTACCTTCACAACACGCCGCGCCCTACCAATTGGAACCATCTCGTCCATTCGACCGTGAGCAACGAATACCTTTTTTCCTTGTAGAGGTTCAGCACCTATCCGTTTTCAAGACCTTCAGGGAGAAATCCCGATAAACCAGCCAACTTGTCGATCCGTTCCGGATATACAAGGCTCATTACATATGCCAGGGCAGCCCCTTGGCTAAACCCCATCAAATCGAATCGATCCGCATTTATCCCCGGTAAATTGAGGGAATCCACCAGATCGAGCAAGGCATCAATTGATTTCTGGAAATCTACAGCTTTCGGCCATCCATTAACAGTGTTATCTTGCCACCCATAACCGCCCAGTGGCGTGGTAAAAATCCCTCGCGGAGAAATTAGCAGATAGCTTTTCGGGAGACGAGGGATAAATATCCACATTGAATCTTCATTTCCAGTCCAACCATGAAGCAATAACAGTAATTTATATGGCCCATCTCCTTCAGGCATCCTTTTTCTCAGGATCCAATCTCCGTCCTTAATGATGGTTGTCTCTACGCTCATTCTCTATTCGCCCGTTTCGTAATAATTTCAAGGATGAAAAACATCAACCAGATCAAGAGTAAAGGTATCAAGCCAACAACAAGACATAATAAACCTGTCAGCGCTGCCCCCTGCCCATAAAATAAATAGATCAACCCAATTCCAACCACGAATACCAAGATAAACCCACCAAAAATGAGGCGCATATTTGTCTGGCGTGCGTATTTTCTTAGGTCTCTAGACATATCTGATCATCATCCAATCAAAGATAAAATGACTTGGTAATTTGAATATTCTACTTTGAGAAGGAGTCCAAGGTCAAGCAAAAAATGGACTCGCAGTAGACTTCTTTTGTTATACTTGTACTTTGGAAAAAATAATGATGCCGAAAACTGATTGGAAACAGGTAACGAGAGAAGAGCTCATTCTGGCAGAACAAGCCCGCAATGATGGGAATGAAGGACGCGCTCGCGTCTGCGCCCGCCGTGCAGCTGGCTTTGTAGCAGGAGAATACCTTCTGCGCCATGGTATTACTCTTCAAACAGAGAGTGCACTGCAAAAAATACGGTACCTGGAGACTTCAGCGGATATTTCCCCCACCGAAAGAGAAACCCTCGAACATTTCTTAATCCACACAACTCCTGAGCACAGATTACCAATTGATGCGGATCTAATAGCTGATGTACAACTTCTGGTGCGCCAGCTATTGGGTGAATCGCTCGATTAAACAACAACTCCCCGATAACAAAATAGTAAATTAATTTCGCTATAAGGGATTGGTAAGTTTAAATTCCCGGATTAAAGAGATAATCACTCTACTGGCGGTAATGAAAAATATCACCCCACTTAATAACGTTGCCAGGATGAGTAAGATAAATTGAGATGAATATCTCCGTGTAAATCGTACTGTTGGGGACATTGGGTCAATTAACCGCTGGTGAAGCCCTTCCACAAATTCGGGACGTGGGTTTACTGGTTGTAAAGAAGAAACCATTATTTGTTCAATTGCTTGTAAATCAGATACCTGGGTATTTTCCATTTTCTTATTCTCATCTCTACCCGAGTTCTTCGCCATCATTCGATCCACTTTTAAGGATATGGTTGAAATCGTCTCTTAAAGAAAGCAATGTTCGGTGGTAAAGGCTTTTTACTGCGCCCTCTGATTTACCCATCACTTGCCCGATTTCGGCATTCGAGAAATGTTCAACAAATTTCAGCAGAATAACTTGCTGTCGATCAGCTGGTAAGCGATGGATAACCTTAAGTAAATTTTCCTTTTCCTCATTCTCGATAAGTACAACCTCAGGGAGATCGCCACCGTGTCTCACAAGTATGATCTCGTCTAAGGGTACTTCTTTTCTGCGACTGTTATCCCGATGCCAGTTGGCCACAAGGTTATGCGCAATCCGGTACAGCCAGGCGGATAACGGTAAACCGCGATTTTTATAATTTTCTACATGTCGAAGCGCACGAAAGAAAACTCGAGCAGTTAGATCTTCCGCGTCGTGCTGGTTTCCAGTTCGATAATATATATAACTATAGATTCGACTTACATAGCGCTCGTAGAGAACACCAAAGGCTTCTTGATCTCCTTGAGCCGCTAACTTGAGTGCTGTTTCATCACTTAATTCAGGCACGTTCCTCACCATGATTGGCAAGGTGTACCGACGTACTAAAGGTAACACCGCCGGGGTTTAAAAGTTGCATTGAGTATATCATGGGCGATGAAGGCTAAAACACCCTATGCTGAAGTCATACTTTCACGATATAATAGGTTTGCAATTGGGGATGACAGGCTTCGACGGAGGAGGCTGGTTCCGGATTGCGAGCCGAGAGGCGCCGATCTCGTTAACTCAGCGCAACAAATAAGTGCAAACCGCACTAACCTTTCTACTCTGCCACTCGCCGCCTAATCGGTGAGCTTAAGAGTATGACCCGATAATGGGTCACGTCCGCCTACCCCGATCTCCGACCGGTGGTAGCCCGGGCGAGACAAAGTCGGAGTGCCGCACATCACACCACTAACCGTGCGAAAGAGGATCTTCGGATCTCAGTGGCTGGTTGGATGAGACCCCTTGTCGTTTGAGGCTCATCTAACGACAAATCTCAAGCGACTACGCTCGTAGATATTCGAGAACTTAATCTTTCGGACGCGGGTTCGAGTCCCGCCATCTCCACCTTATATTGAGCTTTCAATCTAAATCATTGGAAGCTCAATTTATTTATACCTGTATCACAAACCCTTTTAGATATGCCCCTTCAGGAAAATTTAGCGCGACTGGGTGATCAGCTCCTGGTCCAAGTCGGTATATTATTTTCGCTTGCACCCTTGCATCAAGTGCCGCACCAGCCAAAATCTTCTGAAACAGCTCCTCACTCACGCCTCCAGAACAGGAAAATGTAACCAACAAACCTCCTGGATTGAGCAACTTCAAACCCAACAAATTAATATCCTTATACCCTCTCGCTGCTCGCTGGGCATGGCCAGCTGTAGGTGCAAATTTTGGGGGATCGAGAATCACCATATCAAATTTCCTGTCCTGATCTCTAAATCGCCGAAGAGCCTGGAAAACATCATCTTCTACCCATTCAATATTGTTATCAGATATTTTGTTTAATGTTATATTCTCCCGCCCAAGTTTGATGGCTTCTGCGGAAGATTCCACTGCCACAACACTTCTCGCGCCCCCGGTTAGAGCGGATACTGAGAACCCTCCAGTGTAAGCAAAGCAATCCAATATGGTTCGATCTGCTGCCAATTTACCAACCACAGATCGATTTATTCGTTGATCGAGATAAAATCCTGTTTTCTGACCTTGACGTATGTCCACCCAGTAATTGCTCTCACCTTCCTGAATTCGAACCAGGCTGAAGCTATCACCACCGACCAGTGGCCCTTTACGTGGGGCTAACCCTTCCAATCGCCTAACCTTGACATCTGATCGCTCGTAAACTCGCTCGCACTCGATCAAATTACCTAGCAATTCAACGAAAGTGTCTCGCCAATAATCAGCTCCACAGGCGAGAAACTGAACTACAAGTGTGTCTGCGTAACGGTCGACAACAAAACCTGGCAATCCATCAGATTCTGCATGCACCAATCGGCAGGCATTAAACTCACCAATATGCAAAATCCGCCTGCGCAGGCGGATTGCGTTTTCCAGGCGTGCCCGGAAGAATTCTCGATCTATTTTTCTGCCTTGATCCCTCGACCATACTCGGACCCGGATTTTCGAGGCTGGACTGTATGCTCCCCATGCAAGAAATTTGCCCTTGGCATCAACTATTTTTGTGGTTTCGCCGGCGATTATCTCTCCATTCCCTTGATCAATCGTTTTGATCGAACCCGAAAACACCCACGGGTGGCCTCGCAGCAATGCCTTCTCACGCCCCTCTTTGAGTTGAACTACCAGCATGGATTCAAGTTATGTTCAGATAATACCGATTTTCTTCCCAGCAGTTTCGATAACGTTCATCGCATATTCAATCTCATCAGCTTCATGCGCTGCAGTAACTGTTGCTCGCAATCTTGCCAGACCCGGAGGCACTGCCGGTGATACAACTGGTAAGACAAATACATCATGCTGCTGTGCTTCTCTGGTCAATGCAAAGGCACGCTCATCATCGCCACACAGTACAGGTACGATGGCAGTTGAAGTATTCAGCGTATCAAAACCCCGTTCCTGGATACCATTTATGAATTGCTTGGTATTGGCATTCAGCTTCTCAATCCTCCAGGGTTCGTCCAATATCACCTTGAATGCTTCGTTCGCTGCTGCAGCTTGGGCCGGGGGCAGCGCGGCTGAAAAGATATATGCCCGGCTTGCATGACTGAGAAATTCGATCAGCTCTTTCTTTCCAGCAATATATCCCCCAACCGAAGGGATCGTCTTGCTAAGAGTTCCCATATTAATGTCGGCTGTGCCTTCCATTCCAAAATGTTCCTCAATTCCCCGTCCCGTTTTACCGAGCATTCCCAAAGAATGGGCCTCATCAATCATCAACCAGGCGTGATATTTCTTGGAGAGCTCGACAATTTTTGGGAAATCGATCACATCCCCATCCATGCTGAAGACCGCATCCACGATCACCAGTTTTGTCGAGCCTTCTGGAAGATTCTTTAGCCTGGATTCCAGATCATCCATGTCGTTATGTCGGAAGCGTAAAAATTTTGCTCCAGACATCAAACAGCCATCTACAATCGAGGCATGGTTCAATTTGTCGCATATCACATACCCACCCCTGCCCAATAACGAAGAGATGGCTGATAAATTGGTAGCGTAGCCAGAAGTGTATGTCACAGCAGCTTCCGCGCCCTTAAACTCTGCTATTGTCTCTTCCAGCTCACGATGCAAATCCAAAGTGCCTGCTAGCATTCGTACACCATGCGTGCCTGTCCCGTAGCGATCAATCGCATCTTTAGCAGCTTTATTGATCCGCGGATGACCGAGCAATCCCAGGTAGCTGTATGAGGCATACAGACCCATATCTCGACCGTTGATCAAGACCCGCGCTCCACCCCTTAGCTCGGTAACCGGTTGGTTGTAAAAATAAAGTCCGACCTCTTGGAGATGCTCCAGTCGTTCAGTAATCGCTTTTATGCGTCCAACAACAATATCCTCGTTATTATCGAAATCCATTAGCTCGCTCCTAAGTTATTATATGTCAATTTCATACAGACTTAACCTGCCAGTTTCCGCAGCCCTTCTTCGTCGACGATAGGAATCCCAAGTTCTTCGGCTTTTGTAAATTTAGAACCTGGATTATCGCCAAGCACTAAATAGCTGGTCTTCTTGCTCACCGAACCTATCACCCGTCCCCCATGGCGTTCAATAAATTCTTTTACCTGTTGCCGGGAAAATTCAGGTAAAGTCCCTGTGATCACGAATGTCTGCCCAGAAAATATTTGGGCTGATTCCCTCTGGCTCATCTGGGTACCGGATTCAGGCCAAACACCTGCATCGTGCAGCTTAATTAGAACTTTACGGTTGGTTGAACTCATAAACCAATCCACAATTGCTTGGGCGATATTTGGCCCAATACCTTCTATCTCCAGCAGATCATCAAACGTTGCCGCGGATAAATTCTCAATATTTTCAAATTGTCTGGCCAATTCAGCTGCTCCAACTTCACCCACTCCTCGAATTCCTAAAGCTGTTAAAAGGTGGCTCAAGTTTTGGTTTTTTGATTCCTCGATAGCAGTTAACAGATTATCAGCTTTTTTATCCGCAAACCCATCAAGCTGAAGCAAATCATCTTTGGATAAGGAATAAAGATCAGCCACATCCTTGACCAGCCCAGATTGAACCAATTGTTCAACGATCTTTATCCCCAGTCCGACAATATCCATCGCACCACGAGAGACAAAATGCTCAATATTGCGAATAAGTTGTGCTGGACAGGCAGCATTAACACAATACCAGGCAACTTCACCTTCAATATGCTCAACTTCCTGGTCGCAAACCGGGCATTTCCGGGGCGGTGTATAGGGTTTTTCGTCGCCAGTGCGCACATCAACTACTGGTCCAATGACATAGGGTATAACATCTCCAGCCCGCTTCAGCAGCACACGATCTCCCGGACGAATATCTTTCTCGGCAATATAATCAAAATTGTGCAGGGTGGCCTGCTTCACAATCACCCCACTGATTTCCACTGGCTCTAGGAAAGCATAAGGGGTTAATACTCCTGTACGGCCAACATTTACCCCAATGCCCCTGAGCTGCGTAGTGACTTCCACGGCTGGGAATTTGAATGCTATCGCACTTCGTGGATCCTTGCCAACCACACCTAAATCTTCAGCTAAACTTAAATCATTGATTTTGATCACCGCACCATCAGTTTCATAAGGCATGTTATATCTTTGTTCTACCATATCTAGACTCACATCGATGGCAGAGTCAATATCCTTACAGTATGTCCAATCGACTACCGGGAATCCAATTTTTTTTTGAAATCTCAATCTCTCTTCGTTCGTTGCCCAGAATGTTCGATCTGAGGCGACAATATCATACGTAAGCAAAGTGAGTGGTCGGGTTGCAGTCAACTCAGGATTCAGCTGGCGCAGCGAACCAGCTGCTGTATTGCGCGGATTAAGGTACGTTTTCTCACCAGCTTCTCTAAGCCTTGTGTTGAGTTCATCAAAATCTTTGAGATACATAAATACTTCACCGCGCACCACTAATGAGTCCGGAATTTCGATCCCGTTTTGTTGAACCGGCACCCGCAGCGGCAGCGAGCGGATCGTGCGCAAATTGGATGTTACCTCCTCCCCCACTTCACCATCTCCACGTGTTGCCCCTTGTGAGAATATCCCGTTCTGGTAGTGCAGTACAACTGTTAAACCATCTAACTTAGGTTCAACTAAAAAATCTGTTTCACGAACCCGCTCGTCCAACCTGCCAATCCGTTCATACCAGGCTCGTACATCTTCTGCATCGAACGCGTTTCCTAGACTCAAAATTGCCGCGGGATGGCGCAGCTTGGTGAAGCGCTCGGACGGGGGTGCGCCTGTCCTTTGGGTTGGCGAGTCTGGTGTGATCCATTCTGGATGTTCAGCTTCGATCTCCCGGAGTTCAATCATCTGTTGATCGTATTCGCTGTCGCTGACCACTGGCTCATTGAGCACGTAATATCGATAATTGTGATAGCTGATCTCCTGGCGAAGTTCATCAGCTCGTTTTTGGAGCTCGGTGGTATCCATAGCCGGAATTATAGCCTAAAACCAAACTGGCACATTGTTAAATATTGGTGTTTAGGAGTTAATTTCTGTCCACCAAAGCAAATTGATCGCATCCATGAGCTTCAATTGTTTTCTACAATCTGATCGTCTCGATACTCCCTCAATGAATTTGCTGCAAACAATACCAGACATATCCAGATCGTATTTGAGAGGAACATGTGGAACAGCTGCATCCATACTGGAGCTATTTGTTCAGATCTGGGAATTACCTCACCATTACACAATGGCCAATGACTTCCATACCCTGCTCCGGATCCTGTGGCGCGCATATAAGCACCCCACAGGATCACTCCCAGGTTCACTGCCAGCATAAACCATGTATATTTTGCGAATCTAGTTAATTTCATCCCTCCTGCCCTGTTCCTTCCTTTACAATAATCTCATCTGCCTTGGCAGATCAGGTTCAACAGTCGCTAATCCGATGATGCTCTTCAACTTGTTTACTGCTGCTGGTGCATGGCCAGAAAAATCGTCATTAATAAATGCATAGACGGATTGCACACCTTCAGCTTGAGATCGGATCCACTGCCACCACCAATCCAGCTGGGGAGAGACATCTATTTGCTCCCGATCATGAGAATTAAAGCGTCCACGCTGTCC
>DAOVCZ010000081.1 GCA_030669775.1 Chloroflexota bacterium
TAAACCGATATTGGATGAAAGGAACAAATCCCCGCTAATTACCAACTAATTTCTTGTCTGATTTCATTATATCCAGAATTTAGAAAAAAGCAATTGGCTGTTTTTTGTCTATCACATTCCTGAGGGAATTATATTTAATGACACATAGATAAACAATAACGGAAAATTCACTTACAACCGGAATGAAATCTCTAATATGTATAACCCCGGTTCAATACTTGCACCTGCTGAAAAGTAATACAATTGCTTGGATTTACAGGTAAAATTGGTGTGTACTTAATAGGAGGACCAGATATGAATACTTCCGATAGAGAGCAAGGGCAGAGCTTATTAGAATATGCATTGATCTTGATCCTGGTAGCAATAATTGTGATTATTGTGATTTATTTATTTGGTCCTTATATTGGCAATCTTTACAGCAACATCATTCAAAGCATTTAATACAAATGACGTTCCTACCGGATGATGTCCCACTAAATAAACGGGTATTTGACCTGCTGGTGTCCACCTTCGGTTTACTTATCTTATCCCCGTTGTTATTAATCATTGCGCTTGCGATAATGCTATTTAATGGTCTGCCAATTCTATTTCGCCAGCTGCGACCAGGATACCAAGGCAGACCTTTTATCATCTACAAATTTAGGACGATGACCGATGAGTTCGACTTCCAAGGCAGACAACTCCCCGATGAAAATCGATTGAAGAGGTTTGGGAAATTCTTGCGGGCAACCAGTCTGGATGAATTACCCGAATTGGTCAATATTTTCAAAGGTGATATGAGCCTGGTTGGTCCACGACCTCTATTAATGCAGTATTTAACACGCTATACTCCTGAACAAGCCCGGCGTCACGATGTCCTCCCAGGAATTACAGGTTGGGCACAAATTAATGGGCGCAACGCCATCACCTGGGAGGATAAATTCAGGCATGATGTCTGGTACGTTGACCATTGGAATTTCTGGTTAGATATGAAAATCATTGCTGAGACGATTTGGAAGGTCTTAAAACGCGAAGGAGTCAACGAGCCAGGTCGCATTTCAGCGGGAGAATTCATGGGTACAGAAAAAAGCAACGGACTCCATGCGCAAGATACATTAGAAAATTAGCGATTAGCAACAAATCAATTGAATCTAAATGTCAAATAACTCCAAATCAGATTCGGACCAAATCTCAAAGGTTGAGTTGGCAGATTTATACCGCTCAATGCTCCGCATTCGGCGTTTTGAAGAGACCGTTTTGGGTGAATTTTCGCGCGGATACTTTTTTGGAACAACCCACACTTACATTGGTCAAGAAGCTAATGCGGTTGGTGTATTGCGGAATATTGCTCCAGAGGATATCGTGGTTAGCAATCACCGCAGTCATGGCCATTTTCTTGCTTACGGTGGAGACATGCGCGCCTTATTTGCTGAGTTAATGGGCAAATCCACAGGCGTCTGTGGAGGCAGAGGGGGTTCACAACACCTGTACTGGAAGAATTTTTACTCTAATGGCGTCTTAGGCGGCACCTCACCCATCGGCACTGGGATAGCTCTGGCAGAGAAATTCAACCAACGGGATACTGTCACGATCACCTTTCTCGGGGATGGTGCTCTCGGTGAGGGCGTCGTTTATGAATCCCTAAACATGGCATCCTTATGGTCAGCACCGGTCCTTTTCGTTCTTGAGAATAACCATATTGCGCAAACCACACCTGCCGAACTCAACTTGGCAGGGAGTATAGTCAATCGGTTCAATGCATTTGGTATTGATTCTGAGGCGCTCGACACCAGCGATGTCCTTGTGATCCAGTCATCTGCGGTTCGTGCAATCTCTGAAGTCCGAAAGAAATCCTCACCACAGGCACTCATCCTCAACACCTACCGCTTTGGACCGCATTCAAAAGGTGATGACACCAGACAAGAGAAAGAAATCCTCGAACTTCGAAAAACCCGTGATCCGATCTCAATCCTGGCAGAACGTCTCGATCCAGATCAAATCAACCCTATTGAAGAAGAAGTTGACGACGAAGTAAAGCAGGCCTTTCAGAAGGCAGAATCCGATCCCATCCCAAATTGAACCATCTTAGATAATAAAAGATGTGCGATCTTATCCTAACGTGATTGATAATGCAAACTGTCCTTGAATCCCTCAATCAAGCCCTCCATACAGCTTTAGCGTCCGATGAACGCGTTTATGTCCTGGGTGAAGATATCCTAGATCCTTATGGCGGGGCTTTTAAAGTCACCCGAGGATTATCAACTGCATTTCCAGATCGCACGATGACGACACCAATCTCCGAAGCGGGGATTTTCGGGGTGGCAACAGGTATGGCTCTGCGTGGATTACGTCCAGTGGTGGAGATCATGTTTGGTGATTTCATCACCTTGATAGCTGACCAGGTGATCAACCATGCTGCCAAATTTCGCTATATGTACAACGAACAGCTGAGCGTACCCGTCGTAATGCGGGTTCCGATGGGTGGTCGCAGAGGTTATGGACCGACGCACAGCCAAACCCTGGAAAAAATCTTCCTTGGCATCCCGGGCATACGGATTTTAGCCCCTTGCTCTCTAAAGGATCCGGGGAAGCTTTTGCTCCACGCGATATTACATGACGACGATCCAGTTCTGTTCATCGAAAACAAGATTCTTTATTCAAGACCTGTCCTGAGCCATGAAGAGGATAATGATTTTAAAATAACCACAAGCGACTCCCAAAACCAGAGCGATTATGCACCTGCATTCCACCTCAGCATTCGAGAAGCGCCTAGTCCCAGTTTGACAATTGCCACTTATGGATATATGGTTGATCTCTGCCGTCAGGCGGTGTTGCAGCTGGCATATGAAGATGAAATTTTCATCGATTTGGTCGTCTTAACCCAACTCTCCCCCTTTAATATCGAACCGATCATAAACTCGGTTCACAGAACCCACCACTTGTTGGTCGTCGAAGAAGGGACGTGCACCCTGGGTTGGGGAGCTGAGGTTTTGGCAAGGAGCGTCGAGAACTTGGGAAAGGAGATTTACAAAGCCGCTCGGGTAGCGAGTCTGGATGTGGCCATCCCTGCCTCTGGACCTTTAGAAAGTGCCGTACTACCCGATATTGATGATATCATCCAGGCTGCAAAAAAGATGGTATAAATAATGGCTTTGAAATCTACGCAATACTTTGTGTAAATCAATGGATTCATCTGCCCTTCCTGTTAGCATTCCACTTTTAAACCCGAACGAACCAGAAGCGAGGATCGTATCTTTAGCTGTCGAAGAGGGGCAATTTATTCATGCTGGTGAGGTTTTGTGCACCCTTGAAACAACGAAATCGACTGCTGAGGTGATCGCCGAGAGCGATGGGTTCGTGATAGGATTGAATTTTACTAAGGGGGACACGGTTCAAGCAGGCGTACAATTATGTTTTCTCGCAAAAACCAAGGATTGGCAGCCAGAAGTTGTCGAATTAAGTGGTACTCCCAGGAATGATAAAAGCAGTGCTGAGGGTATAGAGACAGAAATTCCGGTGGGATTACGCATCTCCCAACCTGCATTAAATCTGGCTAAATCGAATAATCTAGACTTGAGTAAATTACCTGTAGGACCTTTGGTGACTGAGAACCTAGTCCGGGATTATCTAGATGAATCAAAATTGAAGGTCATGGAATTTAATTTTAACCCAGCCGAGATCATCGTTTATGGTGGAGGTGGGCATGGAAAATCTGTGATTGATACGATTCGTGCTCAGGGAACTTATCAAATTCATGGGATCGTGGATGATGGCTTGAAACCTGGAACTTTAGTGATAGGGATACCTGTGCTGGGAAGCAGCGAAATATTGCCAGATTTGCACGCTCAAGGGATCAGGCAAGCCGTTAATGCTGTGGGTGGCATCGGAGACATCTCCAGCCGCATCAAAATATTCCAGCTGCTCGCAGAACAAGGATTTGTTTGCCCGGCAGTGATCCATCCTTCTGCTGTGATAGAAGGCAGTGCAGTGATCTCCCCGGGAGTTCAGGTATTCCCTCATGCCTACTTAGGCAGCGACGTCAACCTAGGATTTGGAGTGATTGTCAACACCGGGGCAGTAGTCTCTCATGATTGCAGGCTGGATGATTATGCTAATGTATCTCCAGGTGCCCTATTAGCTGGTGGTGTAAGAATAGGTAAGGGCTCTCTCATAGGAATGGGTGTGACGATAAATTTGGGGGTCACAATTGGAGAAAATGCCCGGTTAGGGAACAGCGCCACAATAAAGACAAATGTAGCTGACAACACCATTGTCAGAGCCGGGATGATTTGGCCTGATTAATTTGAGATCAATCAGTCTCCAAATCCCCCAAACTTGGAGCAATTTGTGAATAAAAAGATTCAGATTCCAATGTCATCTCCGGACATTACCGATGCTGAAAGGGAGGCTGTCGCCGAAGTGCTGCAATCCCCAAATTTGAGCATGGGATCACGAATTCAAAAATTTGAAGCTGTCTTCCAGGATTATGTGGGGATAAAACACGCGATTGGCGTCAGTTCTGGAACTGCTGGATTGCATTTGTGCGTGCGTGCAGCAGGCATTGATCAAGGGGATTTAGTGATCACAACCCCGTTCTCATTTGTCGCTTCCAGCAATGTAATCTTGTTTGAACGCGCAATACCAATCTTCGTCGACATTGATCCAATTTCAGGCAATATTGATCCACAATTGGTCGCAAAGGTAGTAAAAGATTTATTTAAAGGAGGAGCAGCTCAAGACAGATGGTACCCGCGTAGAGGAGCGGAAGATGGAAAGCAATTGAAGGCGATTTTACCTGTCGATGTTTTTGGCCAACCAGCAGATATGGATCCGATATGCAAAATAGCTGAGGAATACGGTTTGAAAGTGATCGAGGATTCCTGTGAAGCACTGGGCGCTGAATACAAAGGGCGAAAAGCCGGCACACTTGGAGATCTCGGGGTATTTGCTTTTTATCCAAACAAGCAAATGACCACCGGAGAGGGAGCCGTGATCATCACAGACGATGATCAGGCTGCGGACATGATGCGTGCATTGAGAAACCAAGGTCGCTCCCCAGGAGATACATGGTTGCAGCACACACACCTGGGATACAACTACCGGTTAGATGAAATGAGTGCCGCACTTGGAGAAGTACAAGCATCTCGGCTCGACAGCATGATCGACAAAAGGACGAAAGTGGCTTCCTGGTATTCAGAAAAATTGGCGAGAATTCCCGGTATCGAGGTACCTTCTGTCGCGACACACACAACTCGGATGAGCTGGTTCGTTTATGTTATTCGATTTTCAAAAGAATTAGATCGAGATGATATTGCCCAGAAATTAGGAAAACTCGGGGTACCCGCGCGACCGTATTTCATCCCCATCCATCAACAACCTTATATGGTAACTCGCTTTGGCTACCAGGCTGGGGATTTCCCGATCACAGAAGACCTCGGCAAACGAAGTTTGGCGATTCCGTTTTCGAGTGTCATGACTGAAGAGCAGGTAGACTATGTTTGCCAATCTATAGGGGATGTGATTGAGAATTTATAAGAAAATTTTCTCCCACAGTATTTTCAATCAAGTACTAGTAGAATTAACCACGAGTTTTATTATTCTTCATAATTTGGAGTTGAATTCAGAATGAATGTGTCGATGTGGCGTAAAGCCCTGCAAGTAATTCCCCGCATCAGCTTTGAGGAATGGGAGCAGTTGGATGTAATATCCAAATGGTTGATATCAACCCGCGCAGCTGTATTGATAATGACCTTTATCTCAGCTGCAATCGCAGGAATACTGGCCATCCATGATGGTTCGTTCAACCTGGGGCAATGGTTGCTTCTGACGATCGGCCTGATCATGGCCCATGCAACAAACAACCTGCTGAATGACTATACAGATTATAAAAGGGGCGTAGACGAAGACAATTATTATCGCTCCCAATATGGACCACAATGTCTAGTTCATGGCTTGATGACCACCAGGCAGCTGCTAACTTATGCAGCCGTTAGCGGTATCATCGCATTAGCTGCAGGTTTAGCTCTGATTCTCTTGCAAGGCGGATTAACCTGGATTTTATTGGCTCTAGGAGCCTTTTTCGTCATGTTCTATACCTGGCCGTTAAAGTATGTCGGCCTGGGAGAGATAGCCGTGCTCATCGTTTGGGGACCGTTGATGATCGGCGGGGGGTACTATGTAATTACTGGCACGTGGGAATGGAATGTGATCCTTGCCAGTCTCCCCTATGCCTTAGGCGTAACTGGTGTGATTTTCGGTAAACACATCGACAAGTTCGATATGGACAAGGAACGCGGTATCCATACCTTACCTGTTCTCCTGGGCGAGAAACTCTCTCGTTACATTGCATTGGGGATGATCTTTCTACAATACATCCTGGTGGTTTATCTAGTAATTTCCGGTTTTTTTACACCATTGATGCTGATCGTCTTCTTCTCCATCCCGGTATTACAGCAGATAATCCCCCTATTTCGAAATCCCAAACCGAATGAGAAGCCAACAAATTACCCGGATGTTTGGCCGAATTATTTCGTCGCGGCTGCTTTCGTGCACAATCGTCGATTTGGGTTACTTTTCTTACTTGGATTAATTCTCGATACAATCGCGGTATATGTTATGCGGAATTTCTTGTAAAGATTTCACTTTGCGAGCCATTATTCACAATAAATGAAAAGGACCAGGGGATAGTTTCCTGGTCTTTTTTACTTATCGAAAGTTAGTTTAGATATCAGGGGGGAAAGACAACATCTTCTTTCCCGGCCAATTTATCCTGTATGCGCTCGACGACAATACCCAAATGTTGGGGATTATGGACAAAATCTAAGGGGATCTCCCGCCCCAATTCACCGGTGTGGATCGTAAGCACAGGGCAAATGTCAAATGAGGTCATCCAGTCATCATAAAATGAATCCAGTAAACTCAAGTACTCCGTGCTGATGCTGCTCTCGATATTCCGTCCGCGACGACGTATTCGCTCAATTAAAACCGAAACAGGGGCTTTAAGGTAAATTAAAAGATTTGGCGCGGGGAGAGTAGACACAAGTAGATCGAATACACGCCGATAAGCCAGGTAATCTCGCTCATTAAGGTTACCCAAATGGTGCAATGCACGTGCAAAGATGAACGCATCTTCGTAAATGCTGCGGTCTAATATCGCCGACTGCGAGGATCTGGCGAGATTGAGATACTGTTCAGCCCGGTGTCCTAAAAAGAAAATCTGTAAATGGAATGACCAGGATCGCATATCGGCATAGAAATCGGGTAAATACGGGTTGTCAGCCACGGATTCAAATGCTGCCTCCCAACCTAAACTATCTCCAAGCCGTTCTGTCAAGGAGGTTTTACCAGCTCCGATATTTCCAGCAACAACGATCAGTCGTTTAGCCACGATGGGTCCGGTAACTTAATTTTCGAGATAGGATTTCATCAACACTGGCTATTCACCGAATGATTTGATTACTTCAATATTAGAACCTAACATTCACTAAATGCACAAGCATAACATTTGCGACAACCCTCTTCATAGACCACCGCTGCTTCACCACACTCAGGACATAAATCTCCAATCCGAAATTTAGTTTGTTCTGCATTTAAATCCAAAGAGGGATAATAGCCATCCCCATCTTCATCAAAGATCGGCTCGCTCGAATCTGAGTTCTTCAAGTACTCCTCAAGTGCATGTGCGACCCCATCTGGCAGTGAGCGCACACGATTTGGCCCGAATCCCAAAGGTCTCCCACCACCAATACCTGACAACTGCCGCCAGACTTCGACCAGACGTTCGCGGGGAGTAATTGGAGAAACCATCCTCAAGATATAAGATATCAGGCGCCCGATAGCTTCTGATACTGCCGCAGTTTCAGATCCTGCCTTGGCGGTATTTACGAAAACCTCGAACGGTTGATGGTCTCCGTT
>DAOVCZ010000148.1 GCA_030669775.1 Chloroflexota bacterium
AGAGATTCTTCTACATAATTTTCTCCCAGGTATTTTGCACCTGCCTCGATCGCCCTATGTGCGATCTCTATTGGATGCCCTTTGGTTACAACTACCAATCGAACCTGTTCGCCGGTTCGCCCAACAGAAGCTGCTGCAGACTCGAGCTGATCACTTACGCGATTGAAATTATCTGCTATCGAAACTTTCGTCATACTTCAGTTATCTTTTACCTGGTTATATTATGCACTTGAAAAATTCACCTGGATAGTATTATATCCAGGTCTGGTTAATCTTCCAGGGCGATTAACGCTCCAAATCTGCCCGTTACACCGAATTCTCCACGATGAGAAAACCAGTCCTGCAGATTACAAGCAGTACATATACCCGCTGTCTCGATATTTCTAATCCCCATTTTTTCCAAAAGGATCTCGTTTGACCGCCACAGATCAAAATGTGTCGACTCTGCACTTCGCACTAACAAGTCTTCCGCATCTTGACCGAATGCAGATTCAACCTCGCCCACCACCTCCGCTCCAATTTCATAATGATCAACTGCGATGGATGGACCGATAGCTGCCAATATATCTCCCGGATCGCTTCGATAGGCAGATTGCATAGTCTTGATCGTCTCTGTGACGATTCCATTTACTGTCCCCATCCAGCCTGCATGTACAACACCTACAACTCGACGTTTTGGGTCATGCAGCAAGATCGGGACGCAATCTCCAAATCGCATAAACAAAGTTACCTCCGGTCTGTCCGTGAGGATGGCGTCCGCCTTTCGATGCCGGACACTCGCTGGCCTGCTGCCCGTTGTCCAGATTACATCTGTGCTGTGGACCTGCCAGACATCGTAGACTGATTCAGGTTTGCGGTCCAACACCTGAAAAGAGCGAACTCGATTCAGGTATACCCGTTCGGGATCATCCCCCCTCAATCCACCAACGTTTAATGAAGCCCAAGGCTCGGGGCTGAACCCGCCACGGCGGGTGAAGATGGCATGTTTGATTTTTTCAGATTCAAGGGAACCGAAAGTATAGTAGCGGATGGCGTCAGGTTGGTGGAAGGGCATGACCTTTTTGTCTGGCCTCCTCTTGTGATCGCGCCCGAGCCATTTTTTGCCCATAATACCTGCGGACATCAGCCATCGACTCTTCAACGACGGGATAACCAAACCAGGCTGTCGTGAATCCAAACAAGAATCCTGTTATCGTCCTCAAAAGTGGTGTGCTCTCCCGATATGGGAACATGTTGAGCGGTGGTTGACTTAATAACTGGCTTAATCCATCGATGGCAACCGGCAGAATACCGAGCAGGAGCCACAGATACCAGGGAAAAGGTTTGATCTTTAGTCCAGTCAGGCTGAAAATGAGGCTAAATATTAATATTCCGCCATATATTGCTACATCACGCTCACACAATGCCACCTTGTATCCAACATCTGGATTTCCCACAAACTGTCTGGCTGCGAGTTCGTCGTCTTCATTTACGCCGGTTGCCAAACCAAATGGAATCAGATTATCCACGCCGGCCGCTTCACGCGGGTATACAGGCTGATCCCCGAATATAAACCAAGATCGAAACGCCAATTGGTGGCAAACCAGACCATAAAAGCGGTAAATTGTCGTCCCTGGTCGGGTGTAACCTGCTGACATCAATAGGGGTGCGAGGAAAGGAAGACCGACATAAATCAGTACCAATCCACTGAGAAGCAGCATATAATGCCTCGAAATCCAGTAGGAAAATCGATCTGTTCTGGTTATTTTCACCGGAATGGAGGCTTCCTCCGCGGCTACTTTTTTGTCGATATCAGCAATACTTTTTTCCCGTTCTGCCGCCGCCCGAAGAGTGATTTCAATATCCTGAGCAGTAAAAGGAGCTTTCAACCGATAAGGTCCAACTTCGATCACTGGTATATCCAGAGCGTATTTTTTTTCTAACTCTTGATTCCCATCGATATTGACTATCTTCAAATGATGTGCAATAACACTTTGTAAATTATTTAAATCCTGGATAGCTTCATCACATAGCTGACATTCATCCTTGCTGTACAGGGTGACAGTGATCATTCATTCGCTCCCAGTTCGCCAAGATATTGATCAAGTTGTCCTTCGGTGATCAACCCGATATGGTGATACCGTACGATCCCTTCTTCATCGAGTATATATGTGGTTGGATAACCTCTCACCCGATACAGATTTTGAACATTGCCCCCAGGATCCAATAATATTGGAAAACTCAATCGGTATTCCTCCACAAATTGCTGGACTTGCTGGGATGGTTCATCGAAATTAACTGCCAGGATTTCCAGCTGTTTTTGCGAACTGCTATATAGCTCTTCAAAGAATGGCATTTCAACTTTACAGGGTTCGCACCAGGTAGCCCAAAAATTAATTACAACAATTTTACCCCGCAAATCACTTAATCGAAAAGTTTCATCTGTCAAATCATTTAATTCAAAATCAGGTGCAAGTGCTCCAACTGCGGCGGATTCCGGCAAACTTACCCCTGGTAGCTCATCGAATTGAGCAGCATCATCATTCGACATGTCTAATACGAAGTAAATAAAAATAGCCAAGCCGGCCCCTACGAGCAGGCCGGCTGTGAGCATTAATAACTCTTTCCGCTTCAATGAATGTTTCCTTGAAAGCGATTTAAGGAAATTAGCCTTCAGCAGGTAATTCCATCTCATCACTCCCGAATGGTGGTTCCTGATCCACCGCATCATCCTTCGGTTTAATCAATAGAGCAGCTGGGAGAGCGATAAAAATCAAGGCGGCGCTAAAAAACCACCAGTCGTAGAATTTTCGACCCTTAGACCTGGCGATAAAGGCAGGGATCAATCCCAGGATAATTAACAATCCAATTACAACGAGGATTATTGTACCCACCCTCACCTCATCAATGGAACCAAAGAAAAATCCCAGGCTGGCAACCTGCTCGAAACGACCGAGGAATAACAATACTCCGATGACGATCATCACGATCCCCATTGCGATCTCAACGTAGCGGACAATGTTGCCGTATTTCTTGATAAATGAGGTTACAAGGCCAATTTCGACCGCTGCAATCAAAAATGGGATTGCCAAACCGACTGAATATGCAACCAGGAGCCAAAACCCTTGGGTCAATGAACCTGTGCTCAATGAAAGCGTCAGTATTGTCCCCAATATCGGTCCGACGCAGGGTGACCAACCTGCAGAGAAGAAGATACCCAGGAGGAATGAAGAAGCATAGCCCAGTCTCTTGTCAGGTGCTTCCTGGCGGCGGATATCATACTGTAAGAATGGAATTCTGATTATCCCAGTCATATGTAATCCGAAGAGGACCACCACCACGCCACCAATTTTGGTCAGGTATGGACGGATATCGAAGAGCAAATTTCCAATTGCTGAAGCCCCTAATCCCAATAAAATGAAAACTGTACTAAACCCAAGCACAAAGGCCACACCATGTGAAAGGGTATAAAACCTATTTTTATCCTGCGCACCGACTGAACGTCCGCTCAGGTAACCTATGTATGCCGGCACCAGTGCAAAAACACAAGGAGAAAGAAATGAGGCCAGACCTCCCAAGAATGCGATGCTAAGTCCAAAATTCGCAGATTCCACTTAGTGCGTGCTCCTTACGTTAATTGCTTAATCCTCGACCACCATGATTCGGGTGCTGGTTTCACCAGTGACGGTGACATCATTATCTCCAGTATCAAACGGTACCACCGGATGGGTCCAGCGGAAAATCCACTTGGCATCCTCAGGACAGAGGTTCACACAGCCGTGCGACATCGGTTCACCGAAATTATTGTGCCACCATGTGGAATGGAGTGCTATCCCATCCCCGTGGAAAAGCGAAGTCCAACCGATCCCGGGCAGATCCCAACCCTCCTCATTTGTCCCACCAGACATGTGTAATGAATGCAATTTCCGCCAGATCGGGAATCCTGGAGAACCGATCGCAGATAATGGAGTAGTTCCCTCCCCCTTGCCTGTTGAGACCCGGCAGTAATATACTTCGCTGTTACCCTCATAACAAGAAAGCATTTGCTCTCCCCAACGGACCTTGACCACGATGCGCTTGTCCTCAACATCTGGGCTTATGGGTGTTAATTCGTCAGCCGTAATTGGTCGGAATGCCTCACCTGGTGCCCAAAGCATATCGCCCCGATTGCCATAGCGTTCATTGACCCGGTACCAAATTACCCTAGTATCATCGACTCTGATCTTATCAACCCATAGAATTTGGCTGTAATTAAATCTCAAGGGAAGATCATTTTCCACACTGTGTTTGAAATAATAAGAACGTGGTGGAGGATTGTCCATAACTGCATCCACCCAAGGCACAGTCACTTCCACCCACATTCCAGATTCCTCACCGGAAGTTGGGAGAGAGGTTAACGGAGTATTTCGTTGATTACGCACAGGAATAAAATACTCTGGCCAAATATATCCTTGTGGTGTCTCAACGTATCGTTGATTATTACGACCCGGTCGATACCCAACAGTCTCTCTTAACCAAGGCAAAACCGTGTCTGGATATAAGACACCTATCGTCTTGCTATCATGGTCCGGTCGTTCCTTAAGCTGCACCGTATACCAACCCACCCGACCCAGGCGCTCAGATTGAGGAAAATCTTCTAAGGTAAACAACTGCTTTTCCCATGGTCGGAGAGCTAAGCCCCCAAGAGATAGCGCGCTTAATTTCAGAAACTCACGCCGTGATATAGCTTTGTTCTTCATCAGATTATTTGACGTAGATCGTCATGCATATCTTACCAAGAATATTATTACGAGGATCTTACAAAAATCGTTGCAATTAATCTGCTTTCCGATCTTTAATAACTCAATCTTAACATGGGTCAATGTAGTGCATCTTGGAGTGAGATTAAAGTTTGGTTAGAGTATAATCTCCCGCTTAAGCGAAAAATTAACCCGGGATCTCCCACTTTATGCAAAACGCATGGGTAGATTAGTAGCACGGAGACACCCTGCGTGGGCTAAAAATTTGCCTGGTTGGCTTCAGCTGGTTATAAATGCACCAGAAAGCCACGAAATTGCCATATTTGTACATGAGACAACCCTGGGCATACCATTTCAATGGAATCCCCGAAAAAGGCGTTGATTTAGGCCTGCAAGCCCTAAAGATGACAAACACGTAGGAACCATTGAATATCAAGCAAATGCTTAATCTACTCTAGGCATAATTGCCAAACAACTCTCGATCTGGTTTGAAGGGAAATTTTAGAAATTCGTATGAAATCTGCGCAATCTCAAACTGTTTGTGACAACAAACACACTGCTGAAAGCCATTGCTCCAGCGGCCAGCATTGGGTTGAGTAATCCAAAAGCTGCAGCAGGAATTAATATCACGTTATAGAAGAAAGCCCAGAACAAGTTCTGTTTGATCGTTCTTAAAGTGCTTCGGGATAATGCGATTGCCCGTGGTACTCCG
>DAOVCZ010000074.1 GCA_030669775.1 Chloroflexota bacterium
AGCCGATCTTGCCCGCAGTCAGCAGCCTTTTTGGGTGGAATTCTGGGATTACCTGTGGGGACGCACACCACCTCCAGCTTCTATTCCTTTACGAGCCTCCTTCTCCGAACCACGTCTCAGAGCCTATCTTGAGACCGAGATCGCTGAACGCTACAACCAGCCCCCTATTCCCGCCATGCCTAATGTCGGCACGATCAACTTTCAACCCGGTACCCAGGGGACCGAACTGGACATCAATCGCTCGGTGGACTTAATCGAAACTGCGCTCCGCTCCACCTCCAGACGAGTGGTCGAGTTACCCTTGGAGCGCACTAATCCTCCCAGACCATCAATCGACAATCTCGAAATCTTGCTGAAGCAGACTATCGATTTGGCAGAATTTGATGGTTTAGTGGGATTGTATTTATTAGATCTCCAGACCGGTGAAGAGATTAATTTTGCCTACAGTCAGGGAGAGGATTACTCCACTAATCCAGATGTTGCCTTCACCTCCGCCAGCATCATCAAGATACCCATCATGGTTTCGGCATTTCGCCGCCTTGAAGAAAATCCAGATTCTGAAACGGTACGCCTGATCGAAGAGATGATCGAAAAATCCGGCAACGACCCAGCCGATTGGCTTATGGAGCGGGTCATCGACCCATTTACTGGCCCTTTGGATGTCACCGCAGATATGAATACCCTCGGTTTAGAGAACACATTTCTGGCCGGTCAATTCTATCCTGGCGCTCCACTCCTGGCAGTTTTCCAGACACCGGCAAATCAACGTTCTGATGTCAACACTGATCCTGACATTTACAATCAAACTACGCCCTCTGATATTGGCATGTTATTGGAGGATATCTACCAATGCACCCAGTCCGGTGGTGGGAATATGTTGGCAGTATTTCCGGAGGAATTCACCCAATCTGAGTGCCAGTCAATGATCAATTTCCTGGGTGGTAATAAAATTGGCTTGTTGATCGAAGCTGGTCTGCCGGATGGTACTCCAGTGGCGCATAAACACGGTTGGGTGACCTATTTCGGGGTGATGAACACCTTGGGTGATGCTGGGATCATCTACACTCCTGGGGGAAACTATATTTTAGCAATTTTTATTTACCATCCGGAACAGTTGATCTGGGATCCTGCCTCAGAACTGGTTGCTACCCAATCAGAAGCTATCTACAACTACTTCAATCAGGCAACTCAATAATCGCATATGGAGCTTCCTTTCGTGAAGCCTTGTTGACATAGGCTTTGTTGAACATTGATTTTAATACCACTCACAAATCCAGTAGAAAATCCGACGGTCCTCTTCTTTGTAAAGAGATCAGTGAACCTTGAATATTCTTCCTTCAAGAGCACTCTGATGCGTAGGCGCTCCCCGAGTTTGGTAAGATAATAATGACATACTACGATAATCCCAAACACTGGGCGAGGCGAACATGAGTGAAAAAAAGGTAAGCATAGGTCTGCCGCGAATGCATCTTGAACCAGGTGAGAGACGAGTTTTCTTACCAGGTTTTATCGCTAGCCTGGGTAAAATGGGCTATGAAATCACCTTGGAAAAAGGTTATGGTACCAGCATCGGACTGTCTGATACCGATTACCTGATGACAGCCGATCAAACAGAATTTTCAGACCTGGAAGAAGTTTACCAACAAGATTATGTGCTTGTACTGCGCTATCCAGGCGATGATTTGGTCACGAAGATGAGACCAGGTGCATGCCTAATTTCTATGCTTCACTATCCGACGCGCCCACAGCGTGTGGCGCTCTTGGTATCACGGAACTTACAGGCCATCTCCCTCGATACGATCAAAGATGACTCCGGACGCCGATTAGTAGAAAACCTGGCTTCGGTTGCTTGGAACGGATTACAGGTGTCATTCAATGCATTGAAGGAAGTTTATCCCTCACCTGGTTTCAAACACCCCCAACGTCCACCAATTCATGTAACCCTGATAGGTGCAGGTTCTATCGGGAAACACGTCATCCAGGCAGCAGTTTCCTATGGGGATCCAAAGCTGCGTGAAAAACTCGCTGGACGAAAGATCCCGGGAGTGATGGTCAACGTGATCGACTACGATTTGACCAACCATGCCAGTGTGATGCGTGATGTCCTTTCCAAAACAGATATTTTGGTCGATGCCACTCAAAGACCAGATCCCTCTCATCCGGTTGTGCCAAATAAATGGTTGGCATGGCTTCCGGAACATGCCATAATCACTGATCTGGCAGTTGATCCCTATATATTGGACTCCCAACCACCAGTGGTGCGCGGCATCGAAGGGATACCGCAAGGCAGTCTTGATAAGCACCTCTTTCTCCCGGAAGATTCAGATTGGGACTTGACAGTGCCATCATCAATCCCTTCCACCCAACGCCGGACTGTTGTTTCGTGTTATTCCTGGCCCGGGATCCACCCAGAGGCCTGCATGGAGCATTACGCCCAGCAGTTACAGCCGCTGATGAATAGATTGATCAAAAAAGGGTACAGCGGATTATCCCCCCAAGGTGATTACTTTGAGCGTGCGCTCCAACGGGCTACATTGAGAGTTTGGGTGAACACCCAACCCAAATCGCCTTGATCGAAGTCACTCTGTTTTGAATAACTGAACTTGGAATTCATGGTACTTCTGGTACCCTGAGCAAAGCCCCGACTGCATAACCCACCAGCGCGCTGACCGTACCTATCACCGCCATTTCCAGCCCACTCTTCCCAGGATGACCAACCGTCATTCGGGCTTTTACCACTCCAACGATGAACAAGACCAGTGCAGAGAAACCGATCGATAACAAAATACCGGTTGACACCGGAACAAACAAGAACGGCACCAGTGGAATTAATGACCCAACGATGGCGGCAATTCCCACGATGATCGCAGAGCGTAAAGCCGTTCTACGGTCTACAGGCTGTAGCTGGTGCTCTTCAGACATCATCACTGCCACCCAAACATCCGGGCTGGCTGTGATCGTTTCCACAATTCCCTCGAGCAATTCGCCAGAGAAGCCTTTTTCTGCATAAATATTGCGGATCTCTTCCCGCTCTAAGTTAGGGACTTCCTGAATGTGGCGATGCTCACGCTCACGTTCACTTTCGTAATAATCGGCATCTGCGATTGTCGAGGTGTATGCCACCGCGGCCATTGAAACCGATTCCGCGAAGGTTGCTGCTAATCCTGCCACCAGGATAAGGTAGGCATCCCCAGTGGCAGCTGCGATGCCCAATATCACCCCTAAGACATTCACCAATCCATCCTGTCCTCCAAGGATGATATCCGATAGAGCTGAGGCTTGCTGGTGCGGGTCCTTCCGATTGTGATGGTCAAATTCATCAGAATGAATTTCACCGTTAGCCAAGTCGAATTCTTTCAATGTTTAACCCTTTGTTGGTCATACTCGAGCGTTGGTCATACTCGAGCGTTGGTCACACTCGAGCGTTGGTCACACTCGAGTTGAAAAGTTTTGTAATATTTGGCGATCAGACTCATCCAGCAGTTCCAACATGGCTGGGCTGAGACGCTCATAAATCCGTTGGGCAAACAATTCCATCCAAACAAACTGCCTGGAGATCAGCACCAGGTTCCGGTTCGTGGTAATGGTCGCCATCATATCCAGATTCAGGTTAGCGATCAAGCATTCTTTGCCGTCCACAACCACGACAAGCATATTTTCTAAGCCCTGCAATTCGCTTTCAGCCGGTGGGTGGTACGAAACCTGCCCACACTGCAATTCCCCATTACCTGTCAATAATGCTCCGACTTGAATACCTTGTCTGCAGGCGGTCATGATTTCGTTCCGTAATTTGTTCAAGGCAAAGTCATCCAGGACAAGGTAGATTTCGTTTTTCCCATTGGCGATCATCTGGGTGACATAAGAAAATGAAGCTTCTTGACCGCTGATCGTCCATAAAGATTCTTCCATCTGAGAATCGTAGATACCCAGTAAACTGTCGCGCAAATTATTGATCAACTGTTGGTGCTGACGTTCATAACGTTCGAGCAATTGCTCAGGGGGTAAAGGACGATAAATAGTAGACCGCTCGTCACCAGATTTTAGTACTGCTCCTCGAGCATGCAAACGGCCCAAAGCTTCATAGACCATGGAACGCGGGACACCAGTCTTTTTGCTGAGCTGATAACCATTGGCGGGGCTCTCTTTCAATAGAGCCAAATATACTTTCCCCTCATATTCAGTAAATCCAAGCGCAACTAAATCAGATAAATAATCCATACAAGTCCCATAGTAATCCGGATTCGAACTACTACAGGGATTGTACTCGTATAGATTAGATATGTCAATTGTATTCAGATGGGTTGATTAGGTATGACTTCCAGGTATTGGTCCAAGATTCTGCTGGCGATTATATCCCAGCTGAACTCCTGAGCCAGCGAGGCAGCCTGTGTACCAAGTTTTTCCCGCAGATCTGGATTTTTTATCAGCTCCGCCAGTCGGTCCGCTAGCGCTTCGACATCGCTGGATGGTACGGTATAACCCGTAACTCCATCCTGTACTAGATAAGCTAATCCCCCCACCTGGGAGGCGACTACTGGTGTTCCACAAGCCATGGCTTCGAGGGCGACCATACCAAATGATTCGTAATGGGATGGGACGACCACAGCTTCGGCGGCTGAATAATAGTATGGTAAGGAGTCTTGGTCCTGCTTGCCTAGAAAGGTGACTAAATCATCAAGTCCATGAGCATGACAGAGGTCTTTCAGACGCGCCATTTCAGGGCTCCCATTCCCAATCATCAAGTCTGGCTCTCCACCGATGACTGCCAGACAGAATGATAGCTCTTTAAACCCCCCACTACGACGCATATAAGCGATAGCTTCGATCAGGGTGTCGATGCCTTTCAGTGGCTCAATTCGACCAACATACAATAGAACCTGGTCACAGGGAGGGACGCCGATCACTTCTTTGGCTTCATCTTCAGGAATCGGGTAAAAGCGGCTCAGATCGACACCCGGAGGGATGATGTTAATTTTCTGGATATCAGATTGGTACAGCCATTGAATTTGAGCCATTTCAGCCTGTGTTGCTGCGATAATTCGATCTGCTTCTCGTAATACCTTTTTCTCCCCAGTCAGCCGGTAATCCCCCTCCACCTCTTCCTCCGGACGGGCAACCCGCTGTTTCATTACCCCCAGGGTGTGAAACATGTGCACAAATGGCACCCGCCATAATTGCTTGAGCTCGATGGCTGCCAACCCGGACATCCAATAATGACTGTGAATGAGATCGTACTCTAAACTCTTGGCACTGGTAAATTGCTCGATCCCGGTGAAGAATTCAGGGATATACGAGATCAGCTCCTGTTTAGGTAAAGGCACTTCACAGCCAGCTTTGACATGCACAACCCGGTTACCATAACCCAGGTCATGCAAAACATGCGGCACATGTTCATCCTGAGAACGAGTAAACACATCTACGTGCACTCCCAGGGCGCCCAATTTGCGCGTCAGATCGCGCACATAGACATTCATCCCCCCCGTGTCTTTACCGCCCAATGTTGCCAATGGGCAGGTATGGTATGACAGCATTGCAATTCTCAAAGCGACCTCATTTCCTTGCCTTTCCGTGATTTACCCTGTAATTTTCGCCGGACAGAGATCTGCCACCGTAGCTCAGACGGCAGAGCAATCGCTTCGTAATACGCCAAACCGTCAGGCCGGGACCACCCAGGGAGACAGAACCACCTGGAGACCAGCAGGTCTACTGTAGAGCGAACGATTGCGTCATTCCTGATTGACCGGAAAGCCCAGGGGCTAAGCCCTACCACCATCAAAGCATATACCCACGAACTGAATACCTTCCAGCGATATCTCGCAGACAGAGTAAACTGTATTGATGATATCACGCCACACACCATAAGGGAGTACTTGCTACACCTACAGGTGAAAAAGGGTCGAAACTCAGGAGGCTGTCACATAGCTTACCGAGTGATTATGACGAGGCTGTTCTGGTGGGAGATGGAAGCGGACGGCTACGTTGCTCCAATCCGTAAGGTCAAAGCCCCACGCCTGAACCATGAACCAATGGAACCTATCAGCCTGGAATACGTCCAGGAATTACTGCGTACATGCCACAGCGACTACTACGGCGTCAGGGACCGAGCCATAATCCTGATACTAATAGACCCTGGCGTACGTGCCCAAGCCCTCCTAGACGTTAACCTGGACGACCTTAACGTCGACACTGGCACCATTCGAATTATCTCTAAGTGAAGGAAAGTGAGGACAATCTACGTAGGTAGATGTGCCCGGCGAGCCATTCGGTCAAGTGCCCCGCCACAGGCTTCAACCGTTCTGAGCAAGGGTCAGGGCAAAGACCGAACATGACTACCTGGGCACCACAACGACCTGCAGCCATAGCGGTATACATCCCTGTGCCGCCCGCGGAATCCACCGTCTGGTCTGGCAAATGCAAACGATCGAATGACGCCCCGCCGATGACCAGTAATCGATTCATGATAGGCTCCTCCTTCACGGATTGCTGCCGCCCAACTGGCGGAAGTTGAGCTGCCCCTCCAAGCAGGGCTGCGCCGAAGGTGCAAGCCCAGCGCAGTGAGGCGGAGCGGAGCGCAATCCGAGCGCAGCGAGGAGGCCTGCTCCAATGGGGGTTAGGCGGAGGCGACGTTGCGCTAGCGACGAGCCGAAGCCTCCCATTAGGTCAACTTCCGCCATTAAGCGAGATGCGAGCGTCTCGCTTAAGCTAAAGTTAACCTGCCAAACCGCTTCACTGAACCTGATACATGCACATAACTTTAAATTTCTCCACCGAACTTCAACTGAAACACGACGGTTTGGTCAAGTTGAACTTTTTGTTAGGCGTATTTTGAGTAAGATTGATGCGTTTTCAATACCGAAGCATTCGTACATTCAATCAATCTTACAGAACCACTTTTTCCGGCCACGGCTCTTGCTTCGAAGTTCCCCAGAGCTTGCTAATATATTCTATTGAGAATAAGTCCTCAAGCGCATGCAGCCAATAAGTGCCCTTATCGGAAAGAACTACCTGCTCCCCATCATCCTTTAAGAATCCGAGGAGAGCTAATGGCTTCACATATTTTCCATACACCCTATCAAAATCCTTCCCAAATCTTTTCTTGAAATCCTTTTTTTCGAATCTTGTTTCGTAAATCCTCCAGTAGAGCCAGCCCGCCATTTGCGTATTTTCTGACAGATCAAGCGATAGTGCGGTGGCCACTCCCCCATTTTCAAGGGCTTTGATATACTCAGCAACACTGAAGGTGTTGAGGTAAAAAACGTCCTTAAGGTAAGAGCCTCCACTTGCACCAAGCCCAATGTAGAGAGGCACTGTAACAGAACAGTACTTTGGAATTCCTTTCTTTGTGAACGCCCAAACAGAAGTTCTTTCAAAGCCTGCATCGTAAAATATATCCTCCAGAATGCCAAGCATTTTTCGTCTCTTTAGTATGGTAGATACATTGTAATTGCTCTCCTTAGAGTTTGCTCCCATTTTAGTATATGGGAATCTAAAAAGGGGATAAGCTGCGATTTGATCAACATCCATGCCAACCAAAGCCTGACCTGCTTGCTCTACTTCGCTATAAGTCTGGTCCGGTAATGCAAAAATAAAGTCTGCATTGACACATTCAAAGTTCATATTAACAGCACGTTCAACTGCGGCTTCTACCTCTTCTACGGTATATGGTCTTTTTAGTGTCCTTAAGTGCCTTTCCTGCAGGGCCTCTACACCTATGCTAAGATGTCTAACACCCATAGCAACAATGTCATGGAGATTTTCTGATGTTAAATGATTTGGATGGCTTTCCATATGGATATCACATTGCACATTAAAGATATGAAAGATATACTCTAGTATCTCTGCAAGGCCTGTTTGAAGCATTGTTGTAGGAGTTCCTCCACCAATATAAAGGGAAGTAACAGGCCTATCACCAACCACTTCAGAATAGAAGTCAATTTCTCTCTTAACAGCGACTGTGTATCTTTCTGCTTCCTCAGGATTATAGATCTCTTTATTATAAGGGCAGTAAGGGCATATTTGATTACAAAATGGGATATGAAGATAAATCCCTAATTCATCTATATCCT
>DAOVCZ010000194.1 GCA_030669775.1 Chloroflexota bacterium
AGTACTGTTAGATATCTTATTCCCGAAAAAGGCTTCGCGGGTTTGGCCGATATCTTGAGGCAACAAGATCAATCAGCAGCGGAGATTTTCTCAGACGTATAAACTGGTGTTGTCCAACGGCTGTATTTGGGGAGATTTCCGCGCACGACCTGCTGATAGAGTTCCTTCAAATGTGTGGCGATGGGACCCATTTTGCCGGTGCCAATTTGTCGATGATCAACTTGGGTGATAGCGACAATTTGCGCCGCGGTGCCAGTCATGAAGAGCTCTTCGCTCATATAGATCTCTGTCCGGTCGATGGGGCGCTCAATGATCGCGACTCCAAGCTCTTGGCGAGCGAGATCAATCACTGTGCGGCGGGTAATCCCTTCCAGGATATTCTCAGTAATGGTGGGTGTAACCAGAACACCGTCGCGCACCATGAAGATATTCATGGCACTGCCTTCGGATACATGTCCATCCTGAGTGAGCACTAATGCCTCATCGAACCCAGCCTTAACCGCGTCGGTTTTGATCAATGCTGAGTTGGCATAGGCTCCACTCACTTTTCCTCGCGCAGGGATCATATTATCATCCAATCGCCGCCAGGAGGAAAATGTGACATGCGCATTCGTGTCGTTGGCAACGTAAATATCGAACGGCATTGCAGTGATAGTTATCTCATCAACCAGGTCATGCAGTTTGACGCCAACGATCTCATCCGCTTTATAAGCCAAAGGACGGATGTAAATATCGCAGCGATAGCCTTCCTTTCGTAGCAGCTTGAGGGTTAGTTCGGTCAGGCTTTCAGGACTGTGATCGAAATCCATGCACATGATTTTGGCGGCATGTAAGAGACGCTGGAAATGGTCAACTACCCGAAACAGGTAAAGCTGCTCATGTTCTTCATTCCAATAAGCACGTACACCAGCAAAGACAGCTGTACCGTAATTGAGCCCGTGTGTCAAAACCCCTACTTTTGCTTCGCAGTAGGGGACGATTTCACCTCGAAAATATGCGTAATTAGGAAGGTTCACTGGACAAGACTCCTGGTTTAAAATCGGATGATTTCTCTCCTGGTAGGTTGATTATAACCCAGGTAAATAGACAAGAAAATAAATCTTATCTTAGGATAGGACAAACCCGGGCGATCGGGCAATGGCATATCCGAGATACTCCATTGGGGTTCTCTATTTATTGAAGTTCGGTGTATACTCAGGGGGAGTACTCAGGGTAGAGCGAGACAACAAACGCCAAACACCGACCGCCTATCCATGACACATAAATCTGTTCAGACTCAGGGAGAATAAGCCATGAAACGTGCCGTGAGTGTAAGTTTGGGTTCGTCCAAACGTGATAAATCTGTCGAAGTTGAACTGCTTGGAGAGAAAGTGCGTATCGAGCGGATAGGCACCGATGGTGATATGGAGAAAGCTGCCCAATTGTACAAGGAGTTGGATGGAGAAGTTGACGCCTTTGGCGTGGGTGGTGCAGATTTAGGTGTCCTAGTCGATCAGAAATGGTATCCCCTCTATTCGGTACAGCCAATGGTGCGTTTCGTCAAAGAAACTCCATTGGTTGATGGTGCGGGTATCAAAAATACCCTTGAAAACGTGCTGGCACCATTTATAGACACTCACATCGGTGACTATATCCAGGAGAAAAAGGCTTTCATTACTTTGGGCGTTGATCGCTGGGGATTGACCACCTCATTTCTTGACGCAGGATATGAATGTGTGTTTGGTGATTTGATGTTTGGCTTGGGGTTGCCATTTGCCATCCATTCTGCCAGCAGCCTTAAAACCCTGGCTGCGATCATGATGCCAATTGCCGGACGTTTACCCTTTGAATGGATCTACCCGACTGGCGAGAAGCAAGAGGTTCGTGATCCGAAATGGGAGCAATATTATCAATGGGGTAATGTGATCACTGGAGATTGCCATTATGTCAAACGCCACATGCCCAACCGGTTGGAAGGGAAAGTAATAGTAACCAACACGACCACACCCGAGGATGTTGAGTTGTTCCGATCGATGGGGGTCAAATATCTGGTTACGACCACCCCGGTTATGGATGGGCGTTCTTTTGGGGCGAATATGCTGGAAGCTGCTTTGGTGGCGGTTTCCGGTAAGGGTCGTGTGCTTAAGAATGAAGAGCTGAAAGAGCTGCTTGACGAACTGGGCATTGAACCCCAACTTCAGGAGTTGAATTAATATGGATGCTATTGTAATTGCGGGTGGGATTCCCCAACCAGGGGAACCACTATACGAATTCACCCAGGGGCAACCAAAGGCTCTCCTGGATATCGCAGGTAAACCCATGGTGCAGTGGGTTTTAGACGCCCTTGGAGGGGCAGATACAATTGATCAGGTGGTGTTGATCAGTCTCTCAGAAGAAGATGAGTTGGAGTTCTCAAAGCGAATCACCTATGTTCCCAACCAGGGTGGCATACTCCACAACGTGCGTGCTGGCATAGAGAAGGTCCTGGAATTGAACTCCCAAGCCCGGCATGTACTAACTGTCTCGTCGGACATACCTTCGATCAAATCAGAGATGGTTGATTGGATAGTGAATAAGAATCTAGAGACCGATCTCGATCTTTATTACACTGTAATCCCGCGCCATGTCATGGAACAACGATTTCCAACCTCAAACCGCTCATACACGCGTTTGAAAGATGCTGAAGTGTGTGGTGGTGATATGAACATGATCCGGGCCAACACGGTGAATGCAAATGAGGAATTGTGGGATCGAATTGTCGCTGCCCGCAAGAGCGTTTTTAAACAAGCAGCTCTTCTCGGCTACGGGAATTTATTTTTGTTACTATCCCGCCAGCTGACCATGGAAGGTGCTGTTAATCGGGTGACGAAACGAATGGACATCACTGGACAAGCGGTTATCAGCCCGTATGCCGAATTGGGTATGGACGTCGATAAGCCTCACCAGCTCGAAATCTTGCGAGCCGATCTCATGAGTAAGCAGCAGGCCCAGGACTCCTGAGTATTTCTCAACATGCTCCAACGGATCCAAGAATTGGATGACCGTTTTGCGGAATCATCACAGGCAAAGGAACAACCTGGTTTTATCCGTGCCTTAGCTGTGGTGCTGGCTCATTCAGGCGATTCCTGGTTTTGGTTGATAGGTCTGGGATTGCTTTGGTGGTTGGGGGCAGATTACTGGAAGCAGCTGGCACTGGTGATGATTATTGGCATTGGTGTAACAGCGCTGGTTGTGTTGCTGATCAAATTCACTGTGCGCCGCAGCAGACCGCAAGGTGAATGGGGGCAAATTTACCGCAGTACTGATCCTCACTCGTTTCCATCTGGTCATGCTGCTCGGAGCACCATGCTTGCGGTGATTGCATTAGGTATGGGTCCGCTCTGGTTGGGGCTGTCCTTATTGTTATGGGCGCCTCTGGTCGGCCTGGCACGCATTATCCTGGGAGTTCATTACCCCTCAGATATTTTGGTTGGAATGGCATTAGGAATTGTAATGGGGGTATTAGTGCTGATTTTTGTTTGATTCTGGGGGATTAGTCATACACTGCTTGTCATCTGACTCTTAAGCATCTCGATCGTTGGGATAGCAGTGGGGTCGATCCCGTAAGCCATCGCCAGGTAGTAAGCAGTGTAATCTCCGAGATGCAGTGTTGTCCACTGTTGTGCTAATGGATTCGTTCCCTGGGCATCGATAAAATCTGTGTTTAATCCTTCGACCATGAAAGCTGTTTTTGTCAGGTTGCTCCGCAGCAGATTGCGTGAGTGGTAAGATGGAGCACGCAGGAAAAGCGCCATTGTGTGGCTTAAAGCTTGCTCTGGGTTTACCAAACCGGCCAATGTATTGTGATCAACTTCTGGCAGGGCTTCAAACTGTCCCCACGCTTTGGCTATCTCACTGAGCTGAGATTTCCAGCGTCTGGCGACCGGTTCTAAGACGTCAGCGCCGATCACCATGACCCAGCGACCGTAGATCTGTCCAGCCAGGCGTTTGGCCAGATTGTTCGCTGTTGGTACTTCTGCACGCAAAGTCTCTTGTTGAGTGCGCATGGACTGAACAGTTTCCTTAATTTCTACTTCAGGACTGGGTATCAATCCAAATCGGGAAAATGCGGCCAGCAAGAGACCAGCTGAATAACCGACGGCAGCCCTGGGTTGACCCTGGTGCTCAAATTGCCACAGGGTAGCTCCAGAATCCTGGCACATTTCGGCCAGCTTACCACCAGTGGTTAAGG
>DAOVCZ010000139.1 GCA_030669775.1 Chloroflexota bacterium
TCAGTATGTGGGGATCAAGTGACTTGAATTGGATCTTCCAAGAGGTATTAAACGATAAGCCACCATTCCAGGATCTCGATAAATTCTGGGAGCATTCACCGATCAAGTATATTGGAAATGCAAAAACTCCAACGCTAGTTATTCACAGCGAAAATGACTTACGATGTCCGATTGAGCAGGGTGAACAGGTGTTTGTGGCTCTTAAAACTCTTGGTGTTGATACTGAGATGGTTCGCTTCCCAGGTGAATTTCATGGATTATCCCGCAACGGACGTACAGACCGCCGCATCGTGCGCCTAAACCACATCCTACACTGGTTTGACAAGTATCTTAAGAATTGAGATTGCAAAACCTTATCCAGGAATAATAGAATGCAACCTAGCATGCAAGTCCTTGCACCAGATATCCTCCCGCGAGTGATTGACGAAGCTCTTCAATTACTCCGTTCTCCGGGAGTTAAAGTAGGCGCTCCTGAGGCGATTGATTTGTTGCACAGCTCTGGAGCCAAGGTCAACATGAATGGTAGCATTGTTCAAATCCCAGAGGAATTAATCCTCAATTCACTGGAAACTGTTCCTCACGATTTCTATTTGTACGATGCGGATGGTGATCCCGCAGTTCATTACTCAGACAACAAGATCCATTTCGATCCTGGATCCTCAGGTGTACATATCCTTGATTCAGATTCCCTGGAGCATCGACCATCCAAGACAGATGATCTCATTCAAATCATAAAGATTTCAGAAATCTTATCTGAGTATGATGCGCAATCCACCGCGGTGGTTTGCCAGGATGTACCAGAGGAGATAGGAGATTTTTATCGTCTTTTCCTGGTCCTGCTATTTTCAAAGAAACCAATCGTCACAGGTACTTTTTCATCTCTGACCAGTCAAGTCATGTTCGATATGCTGCAAATTAGCGCCGTGAACTCTGGGGAAGTGAACGAAAAACCAAGAGCAATATTTGATGTCTGTCCCTCACCTCCATTGAATTGGACAGATTTTGCATCCCAGAATTTGATCGATCTCGCAAGAGCAAATATCCCGGCACAAATTGTCTCCATGCCCCTATCGGGTGCTGCTGCACCAGTGACACTGATGGGCTCAATCGTGCAGCATGCGGCGGAGTGTTTGAGCGGGATCACCATCCACCAGCTCGCCAATCCCGGAGCCGCGATTGTGTGGGGTGGCGCACCAGCTCTTTTCAATATGCGTGATGGAAATACTTCAGTTGGTTCTGTTGAGACTGCGTTAATGGTTGGTGGCTATGCGCAGGTTGGGAAATTCTTGGATCTTCCCACACATGCTTATTTGGTTGCCACAGATGCGAAATTGATCGATGCACAGGCAGGCATGGAAAGCGCTTCCAGCGCAGTTCTTGGTGTGCTTTCCGGAATTAATATGATCTCCGGGGCAGGCATGCTTGATTTCCTTGCCTGCCAAAGTCTCGAGAAATTGGTGATTGACGCTGAAGCCATCGCAAACGCCAAGCGTTTCATGCAAGGGATCAAATTACACTCAGGATCATTAGCATTGGAACATTTCAAAGATTTCGAGTTTCCCGGTAATTTCTTAGCGCATAAGCTCACCCGGCAGCTGTTTCGGGGAGAACAATATTTACCATCCCCAGTCATCGATAGAGGCTCCCTGAGGGCATGGAAAGAAACGGGAAGCAGCAATATCTTAGCAAGAGCGAAAATCCGGGTAAAGGAGCTTTTATCTATCTACCAACCCCCAGATATCTCCCCTGAGAAAGAACGAGCTCTCTACCAGCTTGTATCTACACTGGCACGGAAAGCCGGGATGGATAACCTGCCAGAATTCGCCCGTAGGTGGTAATATTTCCTCTCGCGATTAATCCCACACCTGTAATGTATCTTCCATAAACAAATTTCCATCTATTATTCAGAGAATACTAAGACTGACCACCCCAGGTCAATTCATTACATTATCAGCGATATCAACGACTCTTAACGGAAGAAATTGGATAAGAAGAACCATAGATTTGCCGGGCGCTCGGCTAGACGACGGGTGAAATAAGGGTACCACTCTCTACCATAAGGCACGTAAACTCGGACGGGGTAACCTTCTGCAGCTAAACTTTCCTGCAAATCACGCCTGATTCCATACAGCATTTGGAATTCTATTGCCTGTTTCGGGTAGCCGGATTTCTCAATACGTTGCTTCGTGAAAATAACCCTCTTCTCATCGTGGGTTGCGATGGCCGGAATGGGAGGAATTTTGCCATCTTCACTCAGCGTTGGAGCGTGGTTCGTAATAGAACCTGACACCAGCTGCTCCACTATGCGGTCAAAACTCGCATCAACATCGAACTTTTTCGGGTAGGCGATCTTTTCAGGCTCATCATAAGCCCCTTTACACAATCTGATCCTGGAACCAGATTCTAGAAGATTTGTTACATCATCTTCACTGCGGTATAGATAGGATTGGATAACGATACCAACATTCTCGCTACTGTACCGTTCTTGCATCGACCGAAAGAGTTTTAAGGTCTTATCCACCCACTGAGAATCTTCGATATCTATGCGGACAAAGGTGTTCAGCTCTATTGTAGTATTCAAAATTCTGTTAAGGTTATCCGCGCATAAATTCTCATCCACAGCCAGTCCGATCTGGGTCAGCTTGATGGAGACATTTGACCGGACACCCTCCCGATCAACTCTTTCAAGTATCTCAATGATTTCACTTGTGGCTTGTCGGGCTTTTTCTGGATTTGAAGTGTGTTCCCCGAGATGGTCAAGTGTGGCATTGATGTTTTTTGTATTGAGAGCTTTGATAACTCGAATGGCATCATCAAGTTCCTCACCCGCGATGAAGCGAGAGGCAGCCCGCCGAGAAAATCCCCATCGAGTAATCAATTGCCGTGCCCAATTAGCTTGAGAGAGGTAAATTAAGATTGAACGAAGCATCGATGCTATCTCTAAACCGTCGATTTAAATATCAACCGGTCAGATCCTTCATTGATCTGACCGTAATAAACTACAAATTGGGTATTTGGTGCATGCTACCGACAAATTATTCAAGGAAGTAATTAATGATGGTCCGGAGTCGATATGCCAGTTTAGGATTAATCCAGGCAATTTGTCCATGAGCATTCCAATTGTAGCATTAAACTAATAGAATACTAACCAACAAGGATCACAACCTACTTAGTTACATTCATCCAATCTTTATTAAATTACAGCATCAATGAGCAAACAATTTACTGGATACCTTTTCGTCCTGTTAGCGGCAACATTGTGGGGAACTTTGGGTGTATTCTATAAATTCTTAGCGTCAAGCTTTTTACTATCATCACTCGAAATCGTGTTCTGGCGGGCGTTATTTGCCTCATTGTTCACTTTTTTCCTTCTCGGAGTATGGCGTAGAAATGAGCTCGCCTTTCCACGGCAAAATATCAGTTTATTCATTGCCATCGGGGTCATAGGCATTGCAGCATTTTATATCGTCTATATCTATGCGATCACCACGATTGGCATTGGTGTGGCTTCGGTTCTACTTTATAGTGCTGCATTATGGGTGATGTTATTCGGTTTCATATTCCAAGGAAACCGCATAGAAAGAGGTAAGTGGCTGGCTTTAATTCTCGCACTAACCGGGATAGTTCTTATTGGACAGGTTTACGATTTTGATGAATTGCGTTTAAGTCCCCTGGGATTCATTGCCGGTCTTGGTGCAGGTTTAGGGTATGCCGCATATATCCTGCTCAACAAAAGAATCAGCCAATATGGATATTCAAGCTGGACCGTTAATGCATATGGCCTAGGGATCGGAGCTGTAGTCCTATTGCTCCTTCAACAACCGATGGAATTACGTCATTCGCTGACCAATCCAACAATAATGGTTTGGTTGCTCATCCTGGGTATCGTTCCGACATTGGGTGGTGGGCTGGCTTTCTACGCTGGATTGCAAAGGCTGCCAGCTGTTAATGCTAGCATTGTGGCAACATTTGAACCGGTAGTTGCAACAACTTTGGGTTGGATCATTTTCTCAGAAAGATTGAAGCTGCCACAGATCATCGGCGGAATACTCGTGGTTGGTTCTGTTATTCTGATCCAATTACCCAGGGATTAATTGATTTCAGTTATCAATCCTCAGGAAGTTGATAGAGAATGAATCGTCTTGACCGATAGATTTCATCTACAGATGTAATATTCACATCATCCATAAAATTACGCCGCTCCAAGACAACTTCTAGAGTTTGTTCTTGCGCTTGATTTACGACCACAATTGCCCTTTCAAATGATTTTCCTTTTTCCAATTCGGTAAATTCTTTCGCAAGACCGTTACGCCTCAAATAATATTTCAGAACAACCGTATCAGGGGATGTTACAACAACCACATCTTTGGGTTGAAGGTAATCCATGAGAAAATCCGCTACCACCTCAACTTCACCCTGTGAGTGCAATTTCTGATCGTACTGAGGATAATTCCTCATCAAACCTGTTATGAGAGGTAATGTTATAAAAATCCCAATAAGGCCTACCATCAGAGAATCACCACGGGGAATTCTTCTAAATACCAGTTCAAGTAGGCCGATTATCCCGGCCGAGATCCAGATTACGAAGAAAGGCAGCAGAAATAACCAAATTCTCGGCCAGGGTGCCACCCGTTGGACCAGGAGTGCGGTCCCAATCCACAAAATTCCAGCCAGGATCAATGGCATCCGCTTGTTCTTGGGCAATTTGGGAACAAACAATGAGGCTATCAATCCGATAATTGCGATCAGTGATATCAAATGAGGCAAAGCGCGGTTCCATTCCAACCAGGTTTTCCTGATTCTGGGTTCTATACTCTGGATAAAATCTGACCAGCCTAGAGCTTCAATTACATCATTGCCAATTAAGGATTGAAGACCGGAATATAAAATAATAGGAAGATACAAAATCAAAGCAATGATTATGATCGCAAGAGAAGAAATAAGTAGATAGAGATAATACTTGGTTCCATAAGTATCGCTTACATCGTGGATCAATTTTGATAGCAATAGCCAGGAGTATGCCATGCCAATTGGATAAATCATGGTGGGATTTGTATACAATCCAAGACTGGAAAAAATCACCAATAGCCCCCAAGCGAGCATATTTCGATGATCCTTCACATGTGCTGCTAGACATATAATCAACAGAGCGAACAAAGTTATGATTGTATAACCGCGGGCCGTTGTCGAATAATCAATCAAAACAGGCAGTGATGCAACAATGCTTGCCCCCACCAGACCGACATTCGAATAATAGAATATTCTCCCTGTTATATACGTAGCTGGAATGATCAAAATCCCGGCCAAGAACGCGGGAAATCGAATAACCGCTGGTGAATCTCCAAACATCTGGTAGGCCAGATTGACCAAGATGGTATGAAATACCTGATTATTCGGCAAGTGGTAATCCGTGATCGATATTCGTAGGCCACGTGATGCAAATGCCATGAAAGTATATGTTTCATCATGCCCCATTGGTCTCCACAAGTAAGCATATCTAAAGAAAGCGCCGAGGATGATGATCCCTGATAAAATCATCAAAGGAATTGCATCTTCTTTGGATGGTAAGATTGTTTTGATAAGTTCTTTGATCTCACCGCGTCTCAAGGAAAGGAATTTTGCGGAAGACAATACTGCTGAATTGATTAGTGAATTTGCTCGCCTTTTAAAACCAATTAGAAA
>DAOVCZ010000159.1 GCA_030669775.1 Chloroflexota bacterium
TGGGTAGTTTTCCTTGCTTCCCGAGAATAAGATCTACCCAGAAGCATACTAATCGATTTATAGACCGGTTTTTGTAAGCCATAATTGAATATAAAAGATTTTGACGGCGAGGATACTAACCTTGCCGTTTGAGTTTGAGACCAGCAGCTAACTCGACAATCATTGACGGGCGATAAGGTTGTGGATGAGACGGGTAGTAAACTGATCTGAATTGGGTATCATTGATAGGGAAATCCGAAAAGATGAATGCCAAGCACGTTAATTATGATCGTCTGGCCGCTGAATATGATCGTAGATTTATCCCTGGACAAGTTTCCAATACCTGTCGAGCCTTGCTTGAACAGGTTGAACAGGCAAATGCGCAGCGGATATTGGAAGTGGGTTGCGGAACCGGTCATTGGCTGGAAGTTCTATCAGCACCTGATCGCAGCCTGATCGGGGTGGATTACTCCAGGGGTATGCTGGCTCAAACCCGGGTGAAGCTTATTCCAGCTCGGCTTGTGCAAGGGGTTGCCAGACAGCTGCCCTTCAAATCTGGTGAGTTCGATTTTGTTTACTGCATTCATGCCCTGCACCACTTTGTAGATCCCTGCGCCTTCATTGCAGAAGCTCAGCGTATCCTGCGACCAGGTGGAGAATTGGTTGTCCTGGGTGGTGGCACCCCCAAAAACAGAGCTGATTGGTACATCTACCAGTATTTTGAAGGCAGCTTTGAAACAGATTTGGAGCGCTTTCCCCTTTGGGAGAAAGTCTGTGAATGGTTTGAAATGAGCGGATTTGATAGATTGAAGCTGCTCGAAGTGGAGAATATCCATGAACAAAAAACAGGTCGGGAAATTTTCCTCGACCCATTTCTGCAAAAACATGCCTGTTCCCAGCTGGCCTTGTTGAGCGAGAGAACCTATCAGGATGGAATAAAAAGAATTGAATCTGATCTGGTGGAGGCGGAAAATAAAGACCAGGATCTGGAATTTAAGTCTGAGATCTCGATCAAAATGCTCTCCGGATGGAAGGGCTATTGAGGTAAACCAATCGAGAATTACTCTAATTGGGAGCACAATTAATTCATATGGCCAATGAATCGTTTCTGGATACAGCAAGGTGGTACGACTCGCTTTTTGAAGGTGTACTCGGAGGTTTGCGAGCTATGGCAGCCAGGGTTGTGCCTCCCAAGAAGGGTATGAAAGTTTTGGATGTGGGATGTGGTACCGGTGCGCAGCTGGCAATCTACCAGGTGGGGGGTTGCGAGGTAAGCGGAATTGATCTATCCCAACCTATGTTGAATGTTGCCAAATCTAAATTAGGCGAAAAGGCAGCTCTCACTAATAGTGACGCGATCAGGATGCCGTACCCAAATGATACTTTCGACCTGGTGCTCTCTTCGCTGTTCCTGCACCAGATAAATGCCCCATTGCGCTCCGCCGTGCTGGAAGAGACGATGCGCGTTCTGAAACTTGATGGTCAGATCTTGCTGGTAGATTTCCATCCCAAAGCAACCGGATCGATCAAAGGACAGTTAACTTATTATTTTATATCCACGATTGAGTTCTTTGCTGGATGGGAGCATTTTAGCAATTCACGTGATTTTCTATCCCGGGGTGGCGTTCCTAAGCTGGCAATGGGTCAGGGATTGAAAATTCGTAAAACATTTGTCGTTGGGAATGGAAACCTGGGGGTTTATCTACTGCGTCTTGCCTAGCTGGCAATTTCCAGCGACCGGGTAAAAAGAATTCTGACCCTTTATCGGGGTGAATTTCTACAATATCGAAGGGTAAACGGGCCTGGATATGCTCAAATCCATCTTCCATAACTCATTGACTGCGCGCCAGAACTGCCACACACTCACTCCAATCCGTGGCCACAACCAACATTTGAACGGTATGAATGTACTGCCCTGACGGACTGGGACCATTGTGATGTACCAAGCCCACTTCAAAATGGCCTGCCTGGGGTTCTTCCCACGAAATACGGGTCATGGGAATTCCCTGGAGGATAGCACGTGACTGTCCAGGCGGCTTCCTGCGATGAGCCAGACGATCCATTCCTTGCCTGGCGCCGCACTGTCGATACACTTATCTTGCCCAGCTTCGCTAACAACCCTGGTGATATGCTCATTTCTTGGTGCTTGGCAAGGTGTTTTGCCATCCATACCAGATTGGGAGAGAGCCACTCCGCACAGGGATAATCCAGGCTCTGGGCAATCACACGAATGGCATCCTTTACTTCAACTCCATATGTTCTCCCGCGCTGTTTCTTGCGCACCTTTTGTGCTAGTTCGCCGTTGATGAGCCGGACCAGAGATTTCCGATGCAGCTTGGTCACCGCTTCCATTTCGTCAAGTAATCGGCCCTTCTCCTTCTTGCTTTCCGCCTGCCAGTAGCGAAACCTCATCTTGTGTAAGTATTTACGCCGTTCATCTACGCTCATTCGTTCTTCTATGGACATAATTCCCTCGCTAATATTTTCTTTTGAGTGAACGATTATCCTTTGGTAATATTTTATTTGGTAGAGCGGGAGAGGTTGCCATGATCGAATAGATCGAGTAAGCTGGCTGGCGGAATGATCCTTATTACTTTTGGAGGTCAGGTCCACGATGAGAAGTGGAAAAAAGGAAATCCGGTATCAGGTGCTCACCAGGCATGTGAAACGTCTGGAACGTGAAATCATTAAATTACAGGAGCTAGACCGGCGCTACTTCTGGGTCCGCCTAGGTGTGCTGCTGGCTGGTGCTTTGGGGATCTTCATTGCCTATCAAAGCAGAATATCCTTCATGCTACTGATTGCCGGTTTGTTTTTCCTTGTTATTTTTTCTTTGGTGGTTTACTTCAATCGCAAAGTTAAACAGAGTATTTTACGCTTCAGCCTCTCACGTCGTTATTTTGGTGACCAACTGGCGCGTATGGACTTAGACTGGGCTGAAATTCCTTTAGCGCCGGTTGATCCTCAGGACGAGGGGCATCCATTTGCGAGCGATCTTAATCTCACCGGTGATCATTCCCTGCACCAGCTGCTGAATACTGCCATCTCGCGGGGGGGAAGCTATCGCCTTCAAGATTGGCTGCTGAAGCAAGTCCCAGATTTAGATCAGGTGAGTTCGAGGCAGGCTACTGTGAGGGAGATCCAATCATTGTCTGGATTTCGCAGCCGGCTGGCATTGAGCAGCGGTCTGGTATCTGCGGACGAAGATGAGGCCTGGGATGGTGAAAATTTGATCGGCTGGCTGGAGCGCAAGGTGGAAGTCAAATCCCTCAAGCCGCTCCTGGGAGTGTTGAGTGCCCTGGCAGCAGCCAACATCATCTTGTTTGCACTCTTTACTTTCGATTTGGTTCCCGCATTGTGGATGATCACTTTAGCAATATATGCCGGGGTTTATCTGTTCACTTACCGGAATTTAGATGAGGTTTTCGGGCAGGCGCAGCACCTATCTACCACGTTGGATAAATTCCGCGCAGTTCTAGTATATCTAGAGAGGTATTCATACAGAATGGATAGCCGCCTCTACCAGATTTGTCAACCATTTTGGAAAGCTGGTCGGCGACCCTCAAGCTACTTGCGGCAGATTTCATTAATCGCTTCGGCCTCGAGTATCAGCGCCAATCCGGTGGTGTGGTTGTTGATTAATGTTTTAGTGCCATGGGATGTCTTCTTCGCCTACCAGCTGCAGCGCTACAAGGCAAAGATGCAAATTATACTCCCCGGCTGGCTGGATGTGTGGTACGAACTGGAGGCTTTGAACTCGCTGGCGAATTTCTCTTACCTGAACCCTGGCTACACCTTCCCCCGCGTTGTAGGAGACGAAAACTCCGGAGAAGTACTGTTTGTGGGCCAGGCTCTCGGTCACCCGTTGATCCCAGAGGAAGTCAAGGTTTGCAACGATTTTTCTTTGCAAAAGTTGGGAGAGGTGGTGATCATAACCGGCTCGAATATGTCGGGAAAATCCACGTTCCTGCGCACGATCGGGGTAAACCTGTGTCTGGCATTTGCCGGCGCACCGGTGAACGCGGATAACCTGGTGACGAAGGTCTTCAGGTTGTTCACCGTTATCCAGGTGAGTGATTCTCTGACTGATGGCATCAGTTATTTTTATGCGGAAGTACGCCGATTGAAAGCGCTTTTGGACTCGCTGGAGATGGACCACGACCGACCATTATTCTTTCTGATTGACGAAATTTTCCGAGGGACAAACAATCGCGAACGACAGATCGGCGGACGGGCATTTGTCAAAACGCTGGTGGGAGGTCACGGCGTAGGGCTGATCTCAACCCACGACCTAGAGCTGGTAGTTATTGCGGATGAACTGCCCAACGTGATCAATTATCACTTCCAGGAAGAAGTCACTCAAGGGCGGATGATCTTTGATTACCTTTTACGCTCCGGGCCGAGCCAGACCACTAATGCTTTGCAAATCATGCGCATGGAAGGTTTGCCGGTGGATAAATCCTCCTAAAGCAGCTGGGAGAAAATTTTCCCATCAATGTAAACGCCTCACTCGTTAGCTAATTGTTAATAGGGGTCGTGTATAATCCTTTATGAATTACAACAACTCTAACCAATTGAGGATTCCCAAACAGGGATGCTATGGAACCAACAAATAATTACTTGATCGATATGGATGGGGTGTTGATCAGTGGGGATACTGTCATACCCGGTGCGAGCCAATTTGTCGAGCGTTTAAATGCCAGTCAAGGCAAGTACCTGGTCCTGACCAACAACCCGATTTATACTCCGAAAGACCTGGCGCACAATTTACAGAAAATGGGTTTGGATATCCCGCCTGAGCTGATATTCACTTCGGCGATGGCAACCGCCCAATTTCTGCAAAAGCAGCGCCCGAATGGCACCGCATACGTGATCGGAGAAAGCGGGCTGACCTCTTCAATGCACGAAGCAGGCTATATCATCACGGAACACGATCCGGATTATGTCGTGCTGGGAGAGACCAGCGCCTTCAGCCTGGAAAACCTGACCAAGGGCATTCGTTTGATCATCAATGGGGCGCGCTTTGTAGCCACCAATCCCGATCCCTCGGGGCCGACCGAGATGGGGATCGTGCCCGCCTGCGGAGCTGTGGCGGCCATGATTGAGAAAGCCACCGGGGTCAGCCCTTTCTTCATTGGCAAACCGAATCCATTGATGGTGCGCACCGCGCTCAATTATCTGG
>DAOVCZ010000128.1 GCA_030669775.1 Chloroflexota bacterium
TCACTCGAACCTATTGGGACAGTACAACCTACACTGGAACCCACAACGGAACCTTCACCGACACCCCCGGGATCAATTAGCAATTTAGTTGATGTTGAAAAAGCGGTGATTTTGATAAAATCTACGGGAATGTTCTCGGAACCCGAATCAGGGGATGTCCAGGTTATCACTGGACGCGGCTCTGGGTTTATTATCCACCCCTCAGGAATTGCAGTTACAAACAACCATGTAGTCACGGGAGCTGAAGAAATCAATGTTTGGGTGGGTGGAAACAAAAATGAAAGTTACAGTGCCAAATTGCTGGCTGTCTCTGAATGTAACAACTTAGCGCTCATTGATATTGATGGGGGGGGATTTGAATATTTAGATTGGGCTCAGGAACCGGTTGAGTTTGCCCAAGAGGTTTATTTGGCTGGTTATAAGGTGGACCAAGGGGATTACTCATTATTAAGAGGGATAATCGTCAATCCTGAGCTTAATGGAGAAACCAGTTGGACTGCGGTGGATTCGCTAATAGAATATTCGACTAGGGCTGATCCCAGTATTTCTGGTGGTCCATTAATATCGTCAGGTGGTAAGATCCTGGGAATACATTACGGCAAGATCATTGATGACCGGCAGGCAATAGGAGTCTCACATATCGTCGCTCGTGAAATTGTTGAACAGTTAATGAGCGGGGAGAGCCTGGACTCTGTCGGCATAAACGGGCAGGCATTCGTAAGCGAAGACAAAAGCCTGAGCGGAATATGGATCTCCTCGGTCGAATCCGGTTCAGCAGCCGACCTATCAAATCTTAAAGCCGGTGATATTATCACTATACTTGATGATCAGGCAATGGCTGTTAGCGGTACTTTTATTGAGTACTGTGATGTGTTGCGGTCTCATGATCCAGATGATCCCATCTACTATGAGGTCGTACGCTCATCCACGGACGAAGTTTTCAAAGGACGATTGGGTGAACCGGATGCTAGCCAATCTGGACAGGAATACTTCAGTTATGATATTGATCACGATATAAATGAATGGGATCACTTCCTAACAAACGGTGATCCATCAGGAGTGATCACAGTTCCCAAAAACGGGAAACTTAAAATAACCATAAACAGCCTCGATACTAACGCCTACTATATTTACAATAATTTAGAAACCGAGGATGTGCGATTAGATATTCGAGTAACAAACGTGGGAACAAATAACAATAACGTCAGTCTGATCTGCCGCCATTCCGCATTAGGCTGGTACGAGTTCAATATAGCCAGTGATGGTCTCTACTGGATATACCAATATGATCCAACCCTGAGTGATCCGTACAAACAGCTCTGGAATGGAGACTCATCCAGCATAAACCTGGGAAAGGAAGAAAATGAGTACACGGCAATCTGCAATGGAGATCAATTGAGTCTGTTTATTAACGGGAATGAGGGCATTAATATCACTGATCAAACACTAACAAGTGGTGGGATTGGTTTCTCTGTTTCCTCACATAACGTCACCCCGATTGTAATTGAGATCGATAATTTCACCGTAAGCTTGCCGGAATAAAAAAGCTAATGGGAAAAAAGAAGGGGCGTGTGAAAGTAATTGACCGAAAAACTGGGCAAACTCTGATCGAGTCCGCTAAATGGTGCCAGAGCAGGCTTTGCCGGATGATCGGCTTTCAATTCCGGCGGCGCTTGAAGCCGGACGAAGCATTAATTTTGGTACATAACAAAGATACAATCGGCGGCTCATCGATCCACATGTTTTTTGTCTTCACCTCACTGGCTGTTGTATGGATTAACAGTCAAGGTCGGGCAACCCATGTCCTGTTAGCCCGACCTTGGAGACCACATTACGCATCGCCTACCCCAGCTTGCTATGTGCTGGAAACATCCCCTGATTTCATCGAGCGCATATCGGTAGGTGATGAACTTGATTTTATCCCCAGATGAATAAATTGAATTTTTTTAGACCTGCTCGCCAGCATCGAAAACATTGGCTGGCAGTTTGATGCCGCTGATCTCAAATTTTTCGGAGAACTTCGGTCGCAGTCCGGTTGATTTAAGCTTGCCAAGGACTCGCCCGTTCTGAACGCCAGTTTGCTCGAATACGAAAAGGTCCTGCATCACGACACTCTCACCTTCCATGCCCTGTACCTCTGTAACCTGAACGACTCGACGTGTGCCGTCCCGCAGGCGCTCCAAGTGAACGACCAGTTCAATTGCCGAAGCTACCTGTTCACGGATGGCACGCAGCGGCAGGTCCAAGCCGGCCATCAACACCATGGTTTCAATACGGCGCAGGGTGTCGCGCGGACTGTTGGAGTGGATAGTGGTCATTGAGCCGTCATGACCAGTGTTCATCGCTTGAAGCATGTCCAATGCTTCCGGGCCGCGCGCCTCACCCACGATAATCCGGTCTGGTCGCATACGCAGGGAGTTGATCACTAGCTGGCGGATGGTAATCTCGCCGATGCCTTCCACATTCGGGGGTCGTTTTTCCAGGCGCAGTACGTGTGCCTGCTTAAGCTGCAGTTCGGCTGTGTCCTCAATCGTGATCACTCGTTCCTGGTCGGGGATGAAAGCTGAAACCACATTTAATAGCGTGGTTTTACCCGAACCGGTACCGCCGGAGAACACCATATTGACGCGCGCTTCAGAGCATGCTTTTAAAAATGTTACTAATCCGGGTGTCAGGGTACCTTTGGCGACCAAATCTTGGGCGACAAATGGTGTGGTGGCGAATTTACGGATGGTCAGCAATGGTCCGGAAAGAGACAAAGGGGAAATTGTGGCATTGACACGGTAGCCGCTCGGCAAGCGTGCATCCACCATAGGCGAAGATTCGTCCACTCGGCGACCTAATGGTGCGACAATGCGATGGATGATACGCATCAGATGGTCTTCGTTTTCAAAGACGACTTTGGTTAACTCGATCAACCCGCGGCGTTCGATATAAATTTTATCGGGTCCGTTGCACATCACTTCTGTGATGGTCGGATCTTGGAGCAGGGGCTCCAATGGACCGTAGCCCAGGATATCCGCAACCACCCAATTAAGCAGCTCGGCACGCGTATTGCGCGTGTATATCAGATTCTCTTCAACGATAACTTGGTTGAAGGAAGTTTCAATCATCTGCTGCAACTGCGATTCGTTCGTGTTATTGAGGTTACCATCGGTATCATTCAGCAGTTTTCGCTGCACACGCTCACGTATCAGGTAAACGTCTGAATTGATATCGTCAGTAGTATCACTACCGAATAAATCAACCGAGGTACCCATCTTCGTCCCGGCTACGGAACGGCTTCTTAGCGCTGGACGGTTGTTAAACATAATTTCTCTCCTAACAATGGTTTATCATTAAGTCAACATTATTACTGTATCACTGGGATAATGATCTTTTTCCCGATGGAAATGTCATTGGGGTCGCCGATATTATTGGCAATTAAAATGACGGTGACGGTGGTATCGTAATAGTTCGCTAATTTGGTTAGATAATCTCCTGATTCAACTACATGAGTTACAGTATCTAGACGAGCAACTATTTCATCCATCATTTCCTTATAAAGGCTGTAAGCTTGTTTATACCTACCCCGTTTGACATATTCCTCGGCCTCATTCAGGGGTTTAGCCCATTTACGGTTGCGCGTCACGATCTCGTTTATATTCGCCAAATATATTGCACTGCGGTACTGGTGGACTGCCTCCGGGAAGTTGCCAATCTCGCCCATAACATCTCCAATCTTGACCATGGATTCGAACAAACGAATCCGTGCATCGGGTCGTAATTCAGCAATAGCCTTCGCGTTCTGATAATCCTCCAAAGCCAGTTGAGGTTTACCGCTGCTCAGATGGTAGTCTCCGAGTAAAATGTAGGCATCATAAAAGGTTTGGCGTGCCGTTCCTCCTGCGTAATCGGGTTCAATCTCGTAGATTGGTCCCAGGCTTGAAATTACACCTTCCCAATTCTTGCTATAGAACTCATTCTGAGCATGCAGGAATGCCTGGCCCAAAGTCCGCTCTTGTGCAATCGTTGCATTATCCGGTTGGATACTCTGTGCGATTTCAAAGTATCCATCCGCTTTCTTGAGAGCTTCTATTGAATCAGTATGCCCCACTAAAGTTTGTTGAGCCATTTCAATATATTTAGTATAAAGTCGATTGCCTAGAGATTCGCGCGCACCTGCCATTTCTTGCAAGATGGTCTTATCTTGTGGTCGCAGTGAAAGGGCTCTAATATAATAAACTTGAGCTGTTTCCAAGGCATCCAACGAATCGGGCTGTTCATCAAGAATTTTTTGGGCAGCGTTCAAATAACTGAAGTACAATCTTTCTTCGACAATTTCGGTCTCGTAAAGCGGGTCCCGGTTGCGCACTCCTTCATATCCAGCGACGGCTTCATCCCAATTACCAGCGCTCACAGCTGAATCAGCCAGATCGATCAAATCGGTCATGCTAAAATCAAGTTCGATTGCGTGGATTTGCAGGGTGACATCCTGGTAACCTGGGTTTAAGTCCTCGATCGTATAGAAGATTGCCATCGCCCCGACCACATCGCCGTCTTCCTTCTTCTTCATGGCTTCCAAATACATGGTATCCAGGTCCAGCAGTGATTGAGCCCGTTCCAAGGCTGTGAACAGCCCAGGATAAGTAAGATCCTCTTCACCGATCTCTTCAATAACAATCATGGCTTCGCCAGGTCGATTAGCTTCCAGCAGTTGTTGGACTTGGTTGAACTTGTTTTTCAGCTCATATTCTTGGCGGTCAATTTCTATCCTCTGTTGGACTACAGAATATTGGTCTTGGAACCAGTTGTTGTAAGTGCGAAATCCCCATGCAAAAATAATAACCATCGCCAATCCGATAAGAAGACGCAATCCCAGGGACTTAACCCGCTTTCGCCTGGTTTTCTTTGAGTATTCTTTCTCATCTTCGTCAATTTCGGCGCGCAATTGCATTTCCTTGCGCAGGGATAGCAGGTCGTGTTCCGAAGGGTATTTTTCCACCAGCTCATTCAGCTCAGAAAAACCCGTTTCCCATTCGCCACGCTGGAAGTTCGCTGTCATCGAGCGGTAAAGAGGATCATTTTGATAAGACATAGATTATTTACTCGCAAATTTTCAATTTCAAAATCTTTATACCTTCTACGTGTTCAGACCTTAAGGTCCTAGATTCCCTATACTCACATTAGAGAAAATTTCCCTTAAAGATGGTATGGTAGGTCCCATAATGACGGCAAACATAGCCGGCAAGATAAGTAACATGAGCGGGAACAGCATCTTGGTAGGCATCTTTCGGGCTTGTTCCTGCGCCCAATAGCGCCGTTCGGTGCGCATCTGGTCAGCTTGGGCGTGCAGTGTTTCGGCAATGCCCATGCCGAGTTCATACGATTGCAGGATCACAGCAACAAAGCTGGAGACTTCTGGTACATCCAATCGCTCCGCCATATTGCGCATGGCAGAGGCGCGGGACTCCCCCATACTCATTTCGTTCACCACTCGGGTAAACTCGATCGCTAGAGGACCTTCCCAGCTCTCGCTGACGCGCTGCAGAGACTGGTCGAAACCCAAACCGGCATCTGCGCAAACGCTGAGCATATCCAGCGCATCCGGTAGGTGCCTGCGGATCTTTTCTTGTTTTCCGTGTACTATGGTGCGCAGCCAGAGTTTGGGCAGGTAAAAAATCATTATCGCCGCCCCGATGGCAACTATGAAGGAAACTACGCCGTTTAGCCTGGTGATGATCACGTAAGCTGAAAAACCACCTAGCAGCAAGAAAATGACACGCATACCAGCGAATTCACGCCCGCGTATGCCAAGTGGATTGCCGGCAATGACCATTTGTCTATCGAGATCTTCAATAGAACCTCCAGGAATCAGGCGACTGAAGAACAACCCTAATCCCCTGAAAAGAGGCGCGATGGTTCTTGTTAGGAAGGAGCCGCTGATTTCAGGACGGGCATAGAACGTTTCTTCCTCAAACCGCGGTCTGGGGGCGACAGGTTCAATCACATAATATTCCAAGCGGCGATCCAGCTCA
>DAOVCZ010000065.1 GCA_030669775.1 Chloroflexota bacterium
TGACCAGGGCCTGGACTCACCTCGCCCGGCAAGCAGGTGGAGGTGTTGGCAGATCGGGAAGCACCGGAGGGGTGGGGCTTCGGGGACCGGGTGAAACACAGCTGGAGGTCGACCGGCGGGATATTCGCCGCCGAATTAGCACTCTAAAATATCAGTTGGAAAAGGTTCGCACTCATCGGCAGCAGTACCGTTCTCGTCGTAAACGATCTAACTTGCCGATTGTGGCGCTCGTAGGATATACAAATGCTGGAAAATCGACTTTGTTGAACCACCTTTCGGGAGCGGATATTTACGTCGCAGATCAGTTATTTGCGACCCTTGATCCTACAACCCGCCGGGTAGAATTCCATGGGGGCCAAATTGCTTTGTTTACTGATACGGTTGGATTTATTCAGAAACTCCCTACCACCCTGGTTGCGGCTTTCCGAGCAACTTTAGAAGAGATTGCAGAGGCAGATCTATTGTTACATGTTGTTGATGTGACTCATATGAACGCTCAAGCTCAAGCAAAGGCTGTCTACCAAACTTTGGAAGATATCGAAGCGGACCACATTCCAGTTCTGATCGCATTAAATAAGATCGATCTACTCAATGATGCAGACGGCGCCCGCAAGGCATTGGAGAACTTTCCTAATTCGGTGGCGATTTCAGCTCTGACCGGAGAAGGGATTGATGACCTGTTGAAATCCATGAATGGAATATTATTTGAAAATTTCGTCGACGTATCCTTGTGGTTGCCATACAAGGAAGGGGGATTGATATCTCTTTTCCATGAACAAGGACATGTCGATATGGTTGAGCATGGGGATGGCGGCATTCAAATTACAGGTGTGATCCCTAATCGTTTATTGGCACGCTACTCCCCTTACATGTCCCAGAATCAATAAATCGGAATATCATCCAATGCCGAGATTATTCAGCCAATTCTTAGATGCTGCTTCTGAATTCCTTGCCCGCCGGAAGGGATTGCTTCCCATTGTCGGAATTTTATTGGTTATCTTTAACGGTGTGTTGCAATTTATTCCTGGTTCTGGAGCCATTGTGGAAACAAATATCTTCCTTCACCTGGGGGTGATTATTGCAGTTCTTGGAATTATGCTTGCCTGGGCACTGTAATTAGATTTTCGGTCCCGAATTCCTTACTGTTCGATCAGTTTGATCCTCAAACTTACGAAAGTTATCAATGAAGCGGGAGGCTAAATCGCGATATCTAATTTTGTATTCACTTTCGCTCGGCCAGGCGATCGCAGGATTTAATACATCGTCTGGAACCCCAGGACAATGTTCGGGCACTTCAAAACCGAAGATAGGGTCCTTGGTGTAGGTCACATCTGAAAGGGCTCCAGATAATGCGGCTGAGAGCATTGCGCGTGTATATTTAATACTGATCCTCTTGCCAATCCCGTAAGGACCGCCCACCCAACCGGTATTAAGCAACCAACAATTTACACCGTAACGGGTAATTTTCTTCTTAAGCAGATCGGCATAGAAATTCGGATGGTGCACCATGAATGGCGCCCCAAAGCATGTACTGAAGGTGATTTCTGGTTCCTGACCTAACCCGATCTCCGTTCCTGCAACTTTTGATGTGTATCCTGAAATGAAGTAGTACAGCGCTTGATCCGGAGTTAATCTGGCGATGGGTGGCATCACTCCTGAAGCATCGCAGGTAAGCAAAATAATATTCTTCGGATGCCCAGCTTTCTTTTCTGGGACCGCGTTATCGATAAATTCAAGTGGATAGGAGGCGCGCGTGTTCTCTGTGATCGAATCATCATCCAAGTCAATCAACCTGGTCACGGGATCATAAACAACGTTTTCAAGTATGGTTCCAAATTTACGGGTACAAGCGAAAATTTGCGGTTCAGCAGTAGATGAAAGCTGGATTACTTTCGCATAGCTGCCAGCTTCGAAATTAAATACACCCTCATCACTCCACCCATGTTCGTCGTCGCCGATTAATTTTCGTTCGGGATCTGCCGATAATGTTGTCTTCCCAGTTCCCGAAAGTCCAAAGAATAACGCCACATCGCCATCTTTACCGACATTTGCAGAGCAATGCATGGTCATCACATTCTGGAGAGGGAGTAAATAGTTGAGCACGGTGAATATCGATTTCTTTACCTCACCACCATAAGCTGTATTCCCGATGATGCACAGTCCTTGTTCGAAGTTTAAAGCAATTAAGGTTGTAGAAGGCGATCCATCTATTGATGGGTAAGATTGAAATGAAGGGACACTGATCAGAGTGAATTGAGGCACATGCCGGCGGTAATCTTCATTAGTTTCCGGGAGGATAAACATATTGCGGGCAAATAAACTTTGCCAGGCATATTCAGTGATGATCCGTACTGGGAGTGTATAGTTTGGGTCAGCCCCTCCGAAACAATCTTGAATGAACAAATCTCTGCCTTGAAGAAAACCTTGTAGCCGGGTGAACAATTCCTCGAATTTATCAGCGTCATAAGGTCGGTTATATTCTCCCCACCAAACATGCTCAGCAGATCCAGGTTCACGAACAATAAATTTATCGTTCGCAGCTCTGGCATTATGTTTTCCGGTATTGACAACAATGGGTCCCAGGTGAGATAGCTTGCCCTCATTCCGGAAAACGATCTCCTCATAAAGCGCTTCAACGGGAAGATTCCAGTAAGCTGCTCGCAAATTCGTGATACCGAGATTCTTGAGTCCGAAATCACTCTTCAATTCTTGAGCCTGTGCTTCAGCTGGTGTTTTGATATTAAGTAAATTGTTCATAACCAATCCCTGATCATCTTACGATCGCCAATATAAATCTCGCGCGGTGATTCTGGATCTATAGCCCACTTCATTCTCGCGATGCCCTCCGTGATATCCTTTACAGTACCTGAGAAACTCAACCTCAGATGTCCCTCAATCCCAAATTCAATCCCAGGAACTGCGACTACAAGCGCCTTTTTGAGCAAGAAATCAGCCAATTCAACCGAATTTTCTTGGTAAGCTCTGAAATCTGGTAAACAATAAAAAGTACCCTGAGGTTCAGGTACACGGATGCCGTTGAACGATCTCAACTCCTGCATGATCACATTGCGATTGTTCTCAATTGTCAACCTCAAACTTTCCACGTAACTTTGTAGGCCGTTGAGTGCTCCTTCGGCAGCAGATTGCAGGATGGTCGCAGGACAGGATGTCATTTGTGCCTGAACGTTTGTCATCACTTCTACCATTCTTCGGTTCATGATCACCCAGCCAATGCGGAAGCCGGTCATCCCATAAATTTTTGATACACCATTGATAACAATAACTTTGGTTGATTCGATATCATTATCCGTAAATTGATAACCCGGGACAGCTTTTGTACCATCAAAAACAAGGCGGTGGTAGATATCATCCATGATCAGATAAATCCCTTTGGATTCACAAAATTCAACCAGCTCGCCGATAAATTCTGGTGGAAATACCATGCCAGAGGGGTTGTTAGGATTATTCACGATGATCGCTTTCGTGTACGAACTTACCGCTTCAAGAATGTCCTCCATCCTGGGATAGAATGTGCCATCCTTCGGGGTAACGATGATGGGCACACCATAAACCATTTTTACCATTTCTGGGTAGCTGACCCAATAAGGTGCCAGGATGATTACTTCATCTTGTGGATCAACAAGGCTATAGATCACATTGAATAAGGATTGCTTTGCACCGTTGGTAACGATGACGTTTTCCGGTGCCACAATTCTGTTATAGTTGTCCTCGGTATATTTAATGATGGCTTTCTTTAAAGCTGGTGTACCATCAGTCGGTGTATACTTTACATCGCCTGAATTGAGTTTATTCGCAGCAGAGAGGATGGCGTTTATTGGGGCTTTATTCTTAGGTTCCCCGATCCCAAGGTGGATTACTGGCAATCCACGTTCGCGAAGCAGGCGAGCTTCTTCGTTGAGGCGTAAAGTAGGTGAATCAACAATCGATCTGGCAAGCTGGCTGATACTCATCAAATTTCGTTTCTCCTCTTGGAGGTTTTCTAACCCCTGAATAGGATCAATCTGTTGTTGGGGCAGATTTTCCTGAAAATTGTTTGGTTTGAGGAAGTTTATCCCAAATCGATCCTTCGGTCAATGTGAATAACATCAGTCAATGAGCGATGGATTATCATATAATTTCTTGTGTATTTTTGTCTGAGTATTTTCATAGAGTCAATATAATTTAGCATTGCTTGAACAAATGAACATTGTCAAATCAATCGCCAAGCCCACTCCCTGATTTAATAAATTCGCTCCAAAGATCCGTGAAGGGGGAAATTAGAACCGATAAAGTCACCCGGGTCCTATACAGCACGGATGCTTCCATCTACCAGATTGAGCCGTTAGGAGTTTTTTTTCCGCGAGATATAGATGAAGTCTCCACTTGTGTTCAGTTAGCTGATGAATACAAGATTCCTGTCTTGCCGCGCGGCTCCGGCTCAGGTTTGGCGGGGCAAGCCATTGGTGCTGGATTAATTATTGACTGCTCTCGCCATCTCGACCGGATGGTTGATATCAATCCGGATACTAGAACCGCCACGGTTGAACCTGGATTGATTTTGTCACGTCTCAACCAATACGCTGATAAATTTGGATTGCAATTTGGGCCTGACCCAGCATCTGCAGAAAGGGCAACAATGGGGGGGACCATAGCGAATAACGCAACCGGCGCTCACTCGATCCGTTACGGTATGTGTGCTGATCATCTGCAATCAGTTGAAATCGTTCTCTCAGATGGTTCGACTGCGAAATTTGAGGATTTAGGATTAATGGAGGTTCAACGCCGGGTTGATTTCTCATCCCGGGAGGGGGAGATATACTCTGCAGCCTTATCGATCAGAGAAAAATATGCTAACGCGATTCACTCTGAATGGCCAAAGACATGGCGGAGAGCAAGTGGATATAATCTGAATTATCTGCTTCCTTGGTCACCAACGCAGCCCCCTCAGTGGGAAACTTATAATCTTCAAAATGAATCAGAAGAGCTGCCTTACCCACCTGTCAGAAAAGGGCGGATGAATCTGGCCGCAATAATTGCAGGCTCAGAGGGCACGCTTGGAATTATCCGCCAGGCAACCTTGAGATTGGTTCCCAAACCAAAATCAACCTGCCTGGTGTTACTGTCTTTCCCGGATCTCGTCTCGGCTTGTGATGCTGTAAATGGGCTATTAGAGATGCAGCCCTCGGCAATTGAACTGATTCCGGCAAATATGATCCGGCTTGCTCGAACGATTCCTTCCTATGCTCAACAAATCGCCTTTCTTGATGAATTGTTCCAGGAAGATGAGAAGTTACCAAATCTTCTCGCAGTTGAGTTTGCCGGCGATAACTTTGAAAAATTGCGAGGTTTGTCAACAGAATTAGTACACCGTTATTCGATTCCATCACTGATTGCAGCCGATCCAGCGCTTCAAAAACAAATTTGGAATGTGCGCAAAGTAGGTCTGGGTTTATTGATGTCCATACCTGGTGATACGAAGCCTATTCCGTTCATTGAAGATCTCTCAATCCCGGTTGCGAAATTGACTGAATTTGTTGTTGAATTAGGAAAAATCTTATCCGATCACAACACTGAAGGCGATTTTTATGCCCATGTTTCCGCAGGGTGTTTGCATATGCGGCCGCTGATCAATTTGAAATCGATCAATGGTGTTTCGATGCTGCGAGCAATTGCCAGTGAAACTGTAGATCTAACTGTCCGTTTGGGAGGAGTACCAAGCGGTGAACATGGAGATGGTATTGCAAGATCTGAATGGTTGGATAAGGTGTTTGGTCCCGGAATTGGGGAGGCCTTCCGGGAGTTAAAAAATGCTGCTGATCCGGACAGGATCTTAAACCCGGGCAAAATCATTGACCCCGATCCGATGGATAAAAATCTTCGTTACGGGATCCAGCATTCTGATCATAGCTGGCAGCCTGTATTGGATTTCTCAAACCAGTTTGGGTTGGTTGGTGCAGTCGAACTCTGCAATGGTGCTGGAGTATGCCGGAAATCAGATGGGGTGATGTGCCCATCCTTCCAGGCAACCAGGGAGGAGATGCACAGCACAAGAGGTAGAGCGAATTTACTGCGTGCCTTATTTACAAGCAGCCTGGACACTGGTGAGAATATCACTGAAGATGATGTATTTGATGCACTCGAGCTATGTCTTGCCTGTAAAGGTTGTAAAGCCGAATGCCCATCTGCGGTTGATTTGGCAAAATTGAAGTATGAATTCCTGGAGCGATATTATTCACATGGAAGGGGTCATCGCCATCCAGTTCGCGATTATCTCTTTGCATATCTTGGGAGTATCTCTCGACTTGGCAGCGTGTTTAATCCAATAACAAATTACCTGCTCAAGAATATTAATCAGATTGGAGTTGGGGAGAGGTGGCTGAGATTGTCAAATCGGCGAAACCTGCCCCAAATTGCACAGAAAGCATTTAGCCCACTGAGCAGAAATTCAATTGCACCTAATATAGATATTGAATCCAATCCTGAAAAGGTTCTATTTTTATCTGATCCATTCACTGAATACTTCCAACCCGGAATCGGTATGGCCGCACTTGAGGTGTTGGCTGCTGTAGGCTGCCAGATCGAAATTATTCCAGTAATTGGTTCTGGGCGGACTTTGCTCTCAAAAGGATTTGTTAAATCTGCTCGAAACCATGCCAAAAAAGTGATTGATTCAATCCTTACCCAGGATAGTGAAAATGTCGCAGCTATTGTGGGGATTGAACCTTCTGAAATCTACACCCTGCGGGATGAATATGTTGATCTTTTTCCCGGTCGAGAGGATGTAAAGGCTATCGCAGACCGGGCTCAGATGATCGATGAATTCCTGATCAGACCCGGGTATGATGGTCAATCACGCATCCTGCGTATAGCCAAACTATCCAGGAATCCAGGTAGTAAAGCCCAGGAGGTCCTGCTGCATGGTCACTGTTACCAAAAATCCCAATCGCCGGCAAAGGATGGTTATCCAATCGGAGAACATGCTACTGTAGAGCTGCTTGAGAGGGTTGGGTATGAAGTTAAATTGATTGACGCTGGTTGTTGTGGCATGGCAGGTGCATTTGGATATGAAGCGGAACACTTTGATTTGTCGATGAGCATTGGGGAATTGGCATTATTTCCCCAAGTCCGTAATGCCCATGACCAGCAGATTGTTGCAGCTTCTGGATATTCTTGCATCACTCAAATTAGAGATGGCACTGGAAAAGATCCCTGCCATCCAATCACCCTAATCCAAAACAGGATATACTCCTCATTATGAAAGAAAATGATGTCTATTCGACCTGGATCGAGATTGATCTAAGTGCAATCGAAAATAATGTTGAACTAATTCGAAAGAAAACCGGTGTGAGGGTGATGGCTGTGGTCAAGGCCAATGCCTATGGGCATGGGACTATGCCAGTTGCTCGAGCAGCATTGCGGGGTGGTGCCGCCTGGTTGGGTGTGGCACGGATCGAAGAAGCGCTTAATCTCCGTGAAGCTGGGCTGGATTGCCCAATCCTCGTCTTGGGTTATTCACCTGCTGGAAAAGTCTCTGAAGCGATTAATCAAAACATATCCCTGACTTTGTGGAGTCTTGAACAGCTCAAGAGCGTATCTTCATCCGCACAAAAGATTGACAAACAGGCTAAGATACACTTGAAGGTAGACACTGGGATGAGTCGCTTGGGTGTGCAGCCGAATGAGACACTGGCATTAGCTGAAGAGATTAATGCGAGTCCAGGGATTATCTTTGAGGGGATATTTACACATTTTGCTCGCGCCGATGAAGAGGATCCATCATCATCTGAGAATCAAAGTCGAAAATTTAGAAATGTTCTCAATTCATTGACCACTGCTGGTATCAGTCCTCCACTTGTGCATGCTGCAAACTCTGCAGCTGCGTTATCTCAACCAAGTTCATACTTCGCTATGGTTCGCCCAGGGATCGCAATCTATGGGTTAGAGCCATCGAATGATTGGCAGTTACCCGAAGAATTCCAAACTGCACTGGTGTGGAAAACCATTCTAAGCCAGGTAAAGACTCTCCCTGCTGGTAGGGGAGTTAGTTACGGACATGAATATGTCACTCGAGGAGCTGAACGTATAGGATCGATTCCTGTCGGCTATGCGGATGGGTTCCGCCGTGTCAGGGGAAATCAAGTGCTCATCGGTGGTATGCGCGTCCCGGTAGTTGGCAGGGTGTGTATGGATCAGATTTCTGTCCAGCTCGATGAAGTACCAAACGCAAAAGAGGGGGATGAGGTGGTAATCATCGGGGCTCAGGGTGAGTTGGAAATCACAGCCGAGCAGGTTGCAGAATTGTGGGGGACGATCAACTATGAGGTTGTTTGTGGTATTGGAGCACGGGTCCCAAGAATATACAAATAAAAGCCGGGTGATAGTTAAGCAAAAAAAAGTCCCTTGGCAATGACCTACTCTCCCACCCCGCTGCCGGGGCAGTACCATCGGCGCTGGCGGGCTTAACTACCGGGTTCGGGATGTAACCGGGTGTAACTCCGCCGCACGGATCACCAAGAGACTATTTGACGAAATTAGTATTGAATAGAAGAGCGAAAAAGGAAGGAGTTCGAGTTCTCCGCACCAGGGGGGCAAGTCCTCGGCCATTAGTACGGCTTGGCTGAACACATTGCTGTGCTTACACCTGCCGCCTATCAAGCAGGTAGTCTACCTGCGGCC
>DAOVCZ010000249.1 GCA_030669775.1 Chloroflexota bacterium
TGAAAGGAGCTGTTATGGATGGCAATGTTGTAACAGCTGTGATATTTAAGGTCGAAGATTCACTCCAAGGGCTAATACAGGAATTGTCAGTGCAGCTCCGAGCGCGCACTTTCCAGGTATACAATCCTGCTGGTAGCTGCAGTCCTGCTAAATTCCAGTAAGGTGTAGATAACCATTGGGAAGAAGTTTCACCATCAGGCCCATTAATAAGGACTTGGAATTGTGTTCCTCCACCAGGATCTCGCCAGGAAAAGCTCAGCGATGAGCCTGATGGAAATTGTTCTCCATTATTTGGTGAGATGAGAACTACAGGAGCTGCCGGTGACATTGATTTTGCGCTTACCTTGATCGAGGTGATTTGATTGACTCCAATAGGATTGTCTTCTAAATCGCTCTCATCCTGAATGATGGTCTCACTGCGACCCGTGAAATCGGCGTGGTTAAATAACTCTGCCACAACATTAGCGCCGACCTGAATGGATTCAATATCGTTATCGATATTTGGTGATAATTGAGAATATTCCCCGAGATCAAGAATTTGACAATCTCCCTGAAAATCTGAATCGCTGTAGATTCCTGCCTGGTCTAATCCTGGTTTACATGCTGGAGTTGCTGCAACACAAGAGTAATTCTTGATGATATGGGTAAGTCCTGGCAAGCCGAGAGTGGGATTTCCCGCATTATCCCAGACACGTAAAGCAAGACTTACTGGACCATCAGGAACATCGCTTGTACACATATCCCAATCCAAGGAGAAGGCGATATTCGAAATCTCATCTCCTACTTCATGCCAGGCGTTGTCGTAAAAAGCGATCAAACGAGCGTGGTTCAGCCCGCTCTCTTCATCAAATGACCATCCTTCGACATGAACTGATGGAGAATTGGCCATAAACCCGGTTGCAGGTTCGAATAAGTCGCCAGTGGGTGGAGTAGTATCACCTGGTGCACCATTGCCAGATATGTAGAAATTCCGGAATTGGTTGCATACATCTCCGGGTCGGGTGCAATATTTTAAATCGCTTTCCCGTCGAGGTCGTCCACCGTTAATATCTACATCATCAAATGTAATATCCACTGAAGTCCCCCAGTACGAATTAGGGTTGGTGTGGACGTGGAAATGTAAATGGTGGCCGGTGCTTTGACCTGTGTCATCAGCAATTCCAATAAATTGACCTTGTGATACGAAAGCACCTTCTGTTCTCAATTCAACTGGTATGCTGTTTTGAGCTAGATGAAGATACAGCTGGTAAGTTGTCGGGGAGGTGGAGGTGTCCTTGAGCACGATATAATTCCCCATATCGCTGTCATCACCGTTGGGGACACCCCACCTTGTTCGCCAAACTGTGCCTGCCTTAGAGGCACGCAGCTGATACATCGTTTTGGAGATATAGAAATCGAATGAATAATGGGCGCTACCGGAAGGAATATATTGATCGTGTCCTGTACTCTGGGATAAATAGACCATTCTTCCAGCCTCCCATGGTAGCAGGTAACCTGAATAAGTGGCCTGAGCAGATAAAATTTCTATTTGATACATCTCTATGTAAGAGATTTTATATTCATCAGTGAGCAGGTTTTCTGGAGCCGATCTCACCAGGTCTATCCAACCAGGATCGGTAGGCAAGGTTACTTCCCAATCTGACCCAGTCCATTGCGCAAAGGCAAGTCCAGGTTCAGATGGTAACACTTCGCCTGTTTGCGGATCGATCCTTTCAAGGTATACAACCCCCCAGGATTCATCCTGCGATAATTGAACATCTGCGATTTGGATATCATTAACGAGGTAACCTAGGACGTATTCACGCTGCCCATCAATGGCATTCAGTACCGCCCGTTCAATTAATTCTCTCTCATTCTCATCGGCTGGTGGTGTTGGGGGTGGAGGAGCAGCATTCGTAGATATTGAATAAACAACAATGAATATAGAAGAGAATATTAAGAAGAATGTGATGACAAGCTTTCGATTCATAAGGATTTATTAGCGAGAAAATAATTCCTGGAATGCCTAGAGATTTCTATATTTGTTCCCTAATCTGTACGAATAGAGTTTACCTTTAAGGTTCCTGAATCATCCAAGATCCAAAGTTCACTCGCGAATCGTTGGATGAAGTATCGATCATGAACTATTGCAAGAACTGTGCCGTTAAACTGACTTAGTGCTTGTTCGAAGCGTGAGCGAGAGGGAATATCAAGATGGTTGATCGGTTCGTCCAGAAGCAAGAAATCACATCCTTTTACAACGAGAATGGCTAATTCCAAGCGTGATCGTTCACCGGAGCTAAGATTTTTCAAAGGGAGCAAAACATCGTCCCCAGAGAAGAGAAAATAATGCAGGAAAGAGCGTGCCTCTGTTTCATCTATTGGTGTGTGCGATTGGATAGTTTCAAGGGCATTCAGGTCATCAGGTAGCGATTCCTGCTCTTGTGCCATGTATCCAATGCGTATTCCGGAGCCCAAATAAATCTTTCCGGCGATTGGTTCAAGATGACCAACAATCGTGCGTAGTAACGTAGTTTTTCCGCTTGCATTAGGTCCAGTTAAAACAATCCTGGCACCAGAACGCACGTACATGTTGAGACCCTTGGTTAAGGGATTATGATTTGGATAACCGACGGATAGATTCTCAAGTCTCAAAACGTCTTGACTTTGATGTTCTCTCACCTGGAATTCGAGTTTCATCTGCCAGGATTGTATTGGCTTATCGACACGTTCATCGGAGTTCAGAAATCTATCAAGTTTCTTCTCGCGAGACTTTGCCTTACGAGCAACTTTCTTCGCATAACGGCGTGGGTTGGGCTCTCGAGAAGTGGTTGTTTGCTCAACATGATAGGCCTGTCGTTTGGTCCTGGCGATATCTTGTCGCATATGTCGGATTTCGTAGACTTGGTCGCGGTACGCAGATAACTGTTTTTCTTGAGCATGGAGGTATTGCTCGAGATATTGACTGTAATTGCCGCGATACCCTTTTATGGTATGTGTGATTGGGTCAAGATCTAAGTTCCGATTGACAGTATTATCTAAGAATGTGCGGTCATGTGACACGATCAGTGCTCCGCCTTCGAATTTATTGATCCACTCTTCGAGCCATTCGAGCATCAGAATATCTAAGTGGTTGGTCGGTTCGTCAAGGATTAAGACATCTGGTTCGTTAAGTAAGAGCAACGCCAAACCGAGGCGAGTTTTTTGACCACCGCTTAATATTGACACGGATGTGTTCTCAGGGATATCTGCCAAGTTGAAAGTTTTTAAAATGACTTGTGGGTGAACCTTCGGTAATTGAGACGATTCTAGTTTCCTCAAAGCAGCATCATATGCAA
>DAOVCZ010000085.1 GCA_030669775.1 Chloroflexota bacterium
GAAACCTGCCGATTATCGGAGTTGGTGGAGTGTTGCAGACCTCAGATGCCCAGGCCAAGCTCGAGGCAGGGGCGAAATTAATTCAGGTTTATACCGGACTGGTTTACACAGGACCAGGTCTGGTGAAAAGCATACTCGAAGCGTTATCACACTAGGGGATAAGAAATTCAAATCTCCAGGTATCCTCTTCCGGTTCGCTGATTGAAGATGATTGACCAATGACTTGATACCATGTGTTTCCCGGTTTATATGGGAATGGTGTGCCATCCAGATAGGTGAGATACAGGACACGATCGGGTCCAGGGATATTCCAGCGAACTTCGTAAACTTTGCCATCTCTAAAGGCATAAGCTGGTCCACTTCCACTAACTAATATCTCAACAATCTCTGCTGGAGGTTTGCGATAATATGAGTGCTCCATCAGGATAACCACTACATTATCAGCAGAAACCCGTTCATTGTTATTGCGATCAATTAGTGGAGCAAAAGTCTCACCCTCACCTTGATCGAATGAGTCATCCTGGTATCGCATGTATTTTTCATTGGAAAGATCGTATTTCCATAGAACATAGCTATCTCTAGAGTAGCGTATATTCACATTTTTCGCGGTTTGTCCACCGGTGGGGGTCTCAACATTGAAATACATACCATCCAAGTTTTGCCGGTTGTCATCAACACCTTGGTTTTGGGCGTAATCATGAATCTCGGAGGTGCCGCCCAAGAGAAAGGCATAACCTTGCGGATCGAATCGGCAAAGCGGAGCCCGATCAGTCGGGGGGCATAAACCACTCCCTCCGCCTTCTAGAACCAGCCGGTCGCTGTATTCTGCTCCAAACAAGCGCTCATTGATCAATGGGTCCGCGCTTCCATAAGCAAATATGCTCTTATACATGCGGATTAAGAAGTGATCTGGAAATCTTGCCGAGCGAATCGATCCCGCCAAATCGGTATCCTCGCCATAAAAAATCGTGTGGAAACGAGTATAGCCGTTGTTCTGATAATAATCGAACACGATATCTGCGCTGGATAACCCCCAAGGCGGGCGAGTTCCAGTGCGCGGCACAACATTGATTTTTAATGCCACAGGGCGCTTATCCAACTCTCTCCTATTCGCGACGTATAATCCAGTCAGGGGATTGACATCCATTGGGAAATTATCTGGACCGAATCCCTCCACAGGATAGGGAGGAGTCGCAGTTGGGGTAAAGGTTGCTGTTGCTGTCTCAGTGGGTGGAACTGTTGTGGCGGTTGGTTTCGGCTGGGTTGGTGAAGCGGGAATTTTTGGTGGTTGATTGGCTACCTCCTCAGTGGGAGTTGGTCCTCCCGATGAGCAGGCGGTCATTATAAAAACCATAAATAGCAGTACGGACAATTTCTTCATCCGGTATTTGTCTCCATTTATCTGGCACTCAAGGGGGAATCATACTCCAATTGGGAAAGTTTGCCAACGTTGCTTGTGTTTTAGCTCAGAAACCCCTATAATTCCTTCACAATGGAAAGTGTAAAAGCGAGATTTGTTGTCCAGAGCCAATATTGGAAGATATTAATCATCCTGGCATTCGTTTTGACCCTCACTGCCTGGTTGTTGAATACACCTCCAGGGCTGATGGGGAAAGCAGATGCCATCGGATATGCAGTTTGCCATCGCATTGACCTGCGTTCATTTCATTTAGGTGATCGACAGATTCCTCTATGTGCCCGATGCAGCGGTATGTACTTAGGGGCCATGTTAGGTTTGATCTACCAGGCACTTATCGGCCGCAGACGAACTGGGATTCCATCTTGGAAGATCCTCGTGCCAACTTCACTTTTCGTCCTTGCCTTCATAATTGATGGACTAAATTCATATCTCAGCATGTTCCCCGGTGCTCCCGGTATTTACGAACCCAACAACACATACCGCTTGTTGACCGGAACTGGGATTGGTTTGGCGATCGCCATTGTCCTTTATCCTGCATTCAACTCCACAGTTTGGCGAATGATCGATCCCCGACCAGCACTGCTGAATTTCAAATCCTTTGCAGTTCTGGTTGCACTTGCTTTCGGGCTAAATGCGTTGATATTACTCGAAAACCCACTGGTCCTTTATCCTCTGTCGATAATCAGTGCAGCTGGTGTGGTGGTTTTATTGACGCTGGTATACACAATGGTATTGATGATGGTATTTAAAGTTGAGAATCGGTATAATCAATTCAGTCATTTTGTTTATTCCGTGCTCGGTGGTCTGACTTTAGCGATAATTCAAATCGGATTGCTGGATTTCGTTCGCTTTTTCTTTACTGGAACTTGGGGTGGGTTCCATTTATGATAATCGTTGACATGTTGGTTACGAATTATTGGCATCAGGAGGTCTAGTATGGAATTATTAAGCGGAGTGATGGCAGCTTTCGGGCTTTCTGCAAGTGCAGGTTTGAATGCCTATATCCCTTTGTTGGTGATCTCTTTGACAGCTCGGTATACAGATTTAATTCAACTAAGTTCACCATGGGATACACTCACCAGTTGGTGGATCATTGGTTTGTTGATCGTGCTCTCCTTGATAGAGTTCTTCGCTGACAAGGTTCCTGCGATTAATCATGCCAATGATGCCATTCAAACTTTCGTCCGCCCGGTAGCAGGGGCAATTGTGTTTGCCGCCTCAGCCAATGTGATCACTGAACTCCATCCGGTACTCGCTCTTGGGGCTGGGGTATTAGTATCGGGAACTGTTCATGCTGTTAAATCAGTCGCAGTGCGCCCTGCAGTTACTGCCACTACAGGAGGGGCTGGAAATGTTCCGGTGAGTATCGCAGAAGATATGTTTGCAACCTTTCTATCCATCATGGCAATTATCCTCCCCATCGTCATTGCCTTTGTGTTCATTTCATTCACAGCGCTTGTGGTTTGGATATTTTGGAGGCGCAACAAGCGCAAGGAATTAGAGGAAGCAGTTTAGCACGCAAGACCATAGGCTGAGCCATTATTCGTTGAGGAGAAGAAAATGACCGACCAGGAAGGTTATACGGTTATCACCTCTGAGGAAAAACCCAAGAGATCAAATATTTGGTGGATAATCCTGATCGTTGTCTTGGTGATAATTTGTTGTTGCTGTGCTGGTGTATTGATTTTCTATTATTGGCTAGGTGACTTGATTCTTCAGATATTCAACAATATTTCCTACCAGCTTGGGACAGGTTATTACTAATCGCGAGATTATAATTTTCGCGTTCACTCCATCTCTTGATCAGCTCAAGAAAGCAGTAATCGAGCCATTCAAGGATCGGCCTCTCATTCTTAAAATTTAATTTGAAGTTCAACCAGAGCCTGACGAGCCGCTGCCTGGACATCGGGGGAGAGAGGCAGTGCGGAGAATTCATCCTCGTCCAGCACTTTTTGCTGTCCATCAGGATAAACCAGCAGATCTAAGGCCAGATCTCGGTAGGCGATTGAATCATCGGTAATCACTGCTGGGTAGCCGATATTGCAATACCAACATTTCAGAAGACCACTGGTCTGCTCTTGAATTTCAAATATGTTGTACCAGCGATCGCTGAAATAAGTCTCAATGAATCGATCGCCTCGTTTCAGGATAATTCCTTCCAATTGTGTATCATCCCGATCAAAGAAGGCCTCGATCTTGATTTCATTGTTCTGGCGAGAAATCAGATTTCCAAAATACCTCCAGGTCTCATATCCTGAATAATCTTGTTTAATTACTGTAATGGTCGTCATTATTCGTGCTGCTCATTTACAAGTGAATTTCTTGATATGCAATAGGCTTAATCAGACCTATTCGAATACATTGACTCAGTTTATCTTATACCTGATAAAGAATTGTCATTTAATTCCTGCGATTAGTTTCTAGGTCTGGTCCGCTATTGAATGCAATAATTGCGTCTTGCGGGTCAAGACTCAGCTGAATATCTTCACCTTCATTGGCTAAATCTGAATTCGAGAGAAAATTAAAATTGAACTCTATCTCATCGAAAGATATTCGCACCTGACAAAGGTTGCCTCGAAAGGTTTTTTCGACTAATTTACCTTGCAAAAGGACTCCCGAGTGACCGTTTAGTGTAGCCGAATCGGGTCGGATGAGAACGGTTACCGGTCCTTGTAACGGTTTTGATATCGGAAAACTTCCGAGGGATGTATCCACGAAGTGTTGGTTATTTTCAGCTCTTGCAATGCCTGGGATCAGATTTGTCAATCCAAGAAAACGCGCTGTGAACAAGGTTGCGGGTTGTCTGTAAATCTCTTCAGGTTTTCCTATTTGTTCGACTTTTCCCTGCCTCATCAAGACAATCCGATCGGCGATGGTAAAAGCTTCTTCCTGGTCGTGAGTGACGTATATAGCAGTTTGCTGCATCTGGCGAAGGATCCTGCGTAATTCACTCATCAATCGCTCTCGTAATGACCGGTCAATTGAGCCGAGTGGTTCATCCAACATCAGTAATCTGGGTTGCGGGGCTAAAGCCCGGGCCAGAGCTACCCGCTGCTGCTCTCCGCCAGATAACGAATTTACATCCCTGTTCTCTAATCCCAAAAGACCGACGAGTTCCAATGTATCCGCGACCTTGACCTGGATGCTATCCTTCTCCATCCCGGACATTTTCAACCCGAAAGCCACATTCTCGAAAACATTCATATGTGGAAATAATACATTGTCCTGGAACATTAACCCAAATCCCCTGCGGTGTGGGGGGACATGATCTAAGGGCGCACCCATCCAATAGATCTTTCCGTCATCCTGTTTTTCAATACCAGCAATGATTGACAGGAGGGTGGATTTCCCACAGCCGCTGGGTCCAAGTAAGGCGACAATTTCTCCAGAGCTGATATCAAAAGTGATCCCTGTCAAGACTTGTTTGTCTGCAAAGGCTTTAAATATATTAGTGATCCTTAGAGCTGCAGGGCTGTTCAATATTATTTATCTCAGTAATTCGTTTATATCAGTTGAAAACCGAATCATGGTGAATTAAAATTCGCCCACATCTGCAATTCGCAGGCGTTCGATGGCTATCAAACCACCAGCGGCAACCACCATTAGGATCGTGCTCAATGCCATCGCTTGACCGTAGTTAATTGCACCTGGTTGGGAAATGAAACGATAAATCACCAACGGGATGGTTGGATATTCAGGTCGGGAGATTAGCGCTGTAGCTCCAAATTCTCCAAGCGAGATTGTGAAGGCAAAAGTTGCCGCAACGATTAATGCTCTTCCAATCAGCGGTAGATCCACATTTCGAAAGACGTGTCCTGGTGAAGCACCTAACGTCGCCGCGGCTTGCCTCAAACGTGGTTGAATGCTGCGCAGCGCTGGTGTCAAACTGCGGACAACAAATGGAAATGCAACCAGGGTATGGGCAATTGGCACCAGGATAGGGGATGCCCGCAGATCGAAGGGAGGCCGATTCAACGCAATGATGAATCCCAAACCCAGGGTAACCGCAGAAGTACCAAGGGGAAGCATGAGAACCGGGTCCAGAAACCTGTTGAGTGATAATCCCGAATGGCGGGTGAGCGCCCAGGCAGCTGGAATTCCGATTGCCAGGGCAAGGATTACCGTAACTGCCGCATATGCCAGGGAAATACCAATCGCTGTCGTTGGAGGGACATAGAACAGTGAGCTGCGCCGGTTGATAGATAGCTCCCGGTAAAAATCAACGGTAAAACCGGGAGATTCTACGACCCGCTCTCCGCGCTCAGGTTCAAATCGTGCAAAAGATCTCATCGCCAGAGCAAGCAGCGGGGTAATAAGGATAACCATTAAAGTGATTATCACCACACCCGCAAAAAGTCTGCTCCGCCAGGTTGTCAGTCTCTTTTGTGTAAATCGGCGAGAGCGTAATTGCAGCGGTCGAGTTAATTTCCTGCTTAATCGGGTATAGATGATCGTCATTGCCAAAGTACAGCCCAGCTGCAAGAGAGAGAGCACGGCAGCTAGAGGTAAATTAAATAGACTTATGGTTTGGTAGTAAATCTCCACCTCTAATGTAGCAAAATGAGGTCCTCCAAGGATCAAAATCACGCCGAAGGATGTGAAATCGAAGATGAATACCAGTAGAGCTGCAGCGGTTATCGCTGGACCGATTAGCGGTAGGGTGACCTTGAAAAAGGTTTCTGTCCGGTTCGCGCCGAGAGTCCTGGCGGCCTGGTTTAGGCGTGGATCGATATGCGACCAGAAATCCCCGACCATGCGGAGAACAATGGTGGTATTGTAAAAGATGTGGGCGAGGAGAATTGCGTAAATGGTATTCGTGAGATGAATGGGAGCTGCGTTGAGGCCAAAGATTCTCATCGCCGCCAAATTCAGCCAGCCGCGCGGTCCCAATAAAGCATAGAACGCTGCGGCAACCACCACGGTCGGAATCACGAAGGGAACCGTAGATAATGCTTGAAACAGTGATTTACCTCGAAATTCGTAGCGAGCGAGCAGATAAGCCCCGGGTAAGCCGATGGCCAATGTCAGCAGTGTTGAAAGAGCAGCCTGCCAGATGGTAAACCAGAGAACCTGGCGCACAGACTCTGATTGAATTGCCTCGAAGAATGGTGCCGCAATTCCAGAATCTCCGCGTTCAAAACTGGTCTTTAATATGCTGCCAAGAGGGAAGAAATAAAAGATCCCCAGGAAGACAAGTGGCAGTAACCACAAAAGTCCGAATGTGATTGACTGCCGAAAGCTTATCTCTTTCCAGGAAATTCTACTCAACTGGTTCAACGCAATACAACCTGTGTCCAGTCATTGATCCAAGTCTCCCTGTTGGAAGCGATCTCTTCAGGGCTGACAAAAGCAGGATTCTCCGGAACAGCTAAATATTTTTCAAAGGTGTCATCTAACTGGGCATTCTCGTTTACTGGAAATACGAACATCTGCAGCGGGATTTCCTCTTGGAAAATCGGTGACAGCATGAAATCAATCCATTTTTCAGCCAGATCACGATTTTGAGTCCCTTTGAGGATTCCGACAAACTCGATCTGTCGGAAACAGGCTCCGTCACTAACCACAGCTGCCGTGGGAGGTTCTTCGATTGGAGTTTCAGCATAAATCACCTCGAAAGGCGGGCTTGAGCCGTAAGAGACGACAATGGGTCGCGTTCCTCCAGAACGACTAAATTCCTGGTAATAGGCGATTTCCCAATCGTTGACCACAAGGACATTGTTCGCTACCAGGCCTTCCCAGTAATCCAGATAACCAGGATCCCCAAAATGACCAACAGTGGCTAGAAGAAATGCAAGACCAGGTGAAGAGGTGGCCGGATTTTCGACTACCAGCAGGTCATTAAATTGGGGATTGAGTAGATCTTCCAGATTTTGAGGTGGTTTAAGCCCATGATCATTAAAATAAGATACGTCGTAGTTTAGACAAACATCACCAAAATCAACAGGCAGTGCACCATACTGCGTGTCTAACTTGAAATCATTCGGGATTTCGGATAGTAAGGGGGATTGGTAGGATTCAAAGATACCTTCTTCAAGTGCCCGGCTGAGGAAGGTGTTGTCCACTCCATAAAATACATCTGCCAAAGGTTTATCTTTAGCCAGGATTGCTTTATTTACCGAAGTGCCTGTATCGCCGGATTTGAGAAATTGAACCTCGACACCGTTCTCATCTTGAAATTTATTCAATACTTCCTCAGAGATTGAGAATGAGTCGTGTGTCATAACAGTCAGTGTTCGGTCCTCAATTTTTTCTAGGCTTGTGGGAGTCCCACAAGCTGAGATTAAAAGTATCACAACAAGAAATATTAATTTTGGGTTGAT
>DAOVCZ010000256.1 GCA_030669775.1 Chloroflexota bacterium
CTTCTCTATATGTCAGTTTACCCTGGTTTTTTAATCTGCGCTTAAAAAAAGTTCCCGGCACTTTGGATGTGCCGGGTACCTGAAACTGTGATCCTCCAATTATGGTTGTCCGAAAGCTTCCTTTGTACCTGGCAGCAGACAGTAGATCAGGATGACGCCGTTGATAAGGATCGAAGGCAGCATAGCCTGGAAAGACGATCTGCCTAAAATCGATACTAAGGCAAGGATGAGGTTAAAGATCGCTATGATGACTAAGAATAACAATCCTGGAGGGTCGAGGTTCCACAGCATGCGCACCAGCCAGATGTAGATGGCAGCCATGAGCCCCCACAAGAGCGCCCCGAGCAGGTCGAAGGTGAAGAATGAAAAAACACCCAATGGACCGCTGATGGGGAAGAGATGGAGCATTTGAAGCGTGTGGATGACAGCGAAAAACGCAGCAATTCCAGCCAGGATGGCAAGGATGGTAACTCCAAATGGACGTGATTTAGACATAGTATTACTCCTTTTATATAATTGTGTGATTAATTATGTGAATTATAAGTTACTTGTGAATACGTGTATAGAACCTCATGGTTTAAAGTCTGTGCATTCTCTATAACATAAAACACTGTTTATTTTTCTTTCGCTGCGCATGAAACCCAGAATACTACTATACGAATATTGCTCATTGTTTCTCTAATTTCTTTTTTCCTGTTCTGATAGGGGCTGTGTTTGTGTAATTTTGTGTTTTAATATCGGTTTACATGTATCATACAGCTTGCGGATGTGTCTGAGGTTATGGACAAAGATACTGATAATCAAGGAGAGATCTAATGCAAAATCAAGAATTTATCAATTGGCTGCTTGAAGCCAGCACACCTTCCATTCGCTACCTGACTCTGCGGCGTCTACTTCGTCGTCCAATGACGGATGACGACGTCCTTGAGGCTTGGGATGCGATGAAGATCCACGCTCCGATACCTGTAATCCTGGAGCAGCAAACAGATTCTGGGTCGTGGGCAGGGGAACACAGCTACTACACACCAAAGTACACCAGTACCCATTGGAGCATGGTTTTGATGGCTGAATTGTCGGCTGATGGCAGTGACTCTCACCTGAAAAGAGGGGCTGATTCCATGCTGTCGCGAACGATAAATGGGTCGGTAAAATCGATTGACGAAGTTGATCACGGCTTATCATGCTTTTGGGGCAACATGCTCCGCTATGTCCTTCATTTTGGATTTGAAGATGACTCGCGCGTTGACTCAATCCTTGAAATGATAATCCGGGATGCCGGAAAGGGTGGTTGGCGATGTCCTTACAACTATGAGATGCCGTGCGCTTGGGGAGCAGGGCGCGCTTTGTGGGGATTGGCAGCATTGCCGGTTCAACTAAAGACTGCTGAAGTAGAAATGGCTGTTCAAAGCGGTGCAGCCCTTTTGCTGGAAGAATATTCTCTTGTGGATGCCAACTATCCCAACCCGGGCAAAATTCATCCACTGTGGTTCCGCATGAATTTCCCCCTTTTCTACCAGACGGATATTCTGTTTGTGCTGCGTGTCCTTGCAGAGCTTGGAATGATCGACCATCCGGGGGCTCAACCGGCTGTAGATTGGCTGCGCAGCAGGCGGATGTCGAACGGTCACTGGCGTGGAGCCAGCCCTTTCCGGGGACGTACTTGGAAGGTGTTGGGAAGCAGGGAAGAAACAAATCGCTGGGTTTCCCTGCATGCAGCGATGGTATTAGATCATATTGAATGATCATAACTTAAAAATCAACGCATCTGGCATGCCCAAACAATCGCCACAATGCCCCACGATTGCTATGAAAATACCCAGTAAGATCACCAGGATTTAACCGGCTGCCAGAGCATTAAACTGCAGCAGCCGACCAATGACGATTATTTAAACACCCAAGATACCTGTATAACCATTTCTGCAATTCCTGGGGGTAAGGGAAGACCAAGGTTCGAGTTTTGTCGCAATGTTTTTTCTTATTAAATCTTTTTGGGGGATCGAGCACGGATTAATTAAACCATCTGCTTGTCATTTGAGTATAAAGGATGTACTTAGTTCTCGATATGAATATTACCAGGATGGATTCGTGATCAACTGGACGATTTCATCAAAGTAAAGGCATAAATGAGGGATTTACTTCCGAAAACAATTCTCGCATTAATCCTGATCTATGTGTCGGTTGGTTGCGTGGATAAGGGCAAAACCGAAACGCTCCAGTCTATTGGAAATCAGATCATGCCTACGGCGCGGACCCAACCGGAAATAACCGAATCAATTCTACTGAAAGATACACCGGTTGTGAAGTCAGAAGCGCTGGATATAGATGAATTCTTCCAAGCTTCTTACAGGGAACTTTTACTAAGAGACCCTGAAGCGGTCCTGGAAGCCGGATTAGAAGATAATTTGGGAGTCGTTGAAGCGGAGCTCACAAACATTTCGGATTCATACATTCGCGAAACCCAGGAATTGCACACAGTAATAATCGAGAGACTGCGAGAATATGAGCGCGGGGAATTGACTCCTAATCAGCAGGTTTCATACGATGTGTACGAATGGTATTTGGATGACCTGGTACGGGGACATGAATTCATGTATTACGACTACCCGGTGACGCATTTTATTACCGGCGTTCAAGTTCAGTTGATTCACTTTTTCTCTGATATCCACCCTATAGAAAATATACACGATGCCGAAAATTACATCGCACGTCTCTCCCAGGTAGATAGAAAGTTGAACCAACTGGTTCAAGGACTTAAATTGCGCGAGCAAACCGGTATCGTCCCGCCAAAGTTTCTCATCCAGTGGTCGCTTGGGGGTATTCGGGACGTAGCGAACAGTTCAGCAAAAAGCACACCTTTCTATACCGCGTTTCAAGAGAAATTGAGCGTTCTAGATGAAATTAGCGAGGATGAAAAAGATGGATTTCTGAAAGCCGCTGAAAGTGCCATCAACGAGTCGGTCAAGCCCGGTTATCAAGCGCTGGCGGAATATCTGGAATATCTTCAATCAATCGCTGCGACAGACGACGGTGTTTGGCAGTTCTCCCAGGGAGATGCGTATTACGATTACGTGCTGCGCCACCATACGACCACGGGTTTGACTGCTGATCATATTCGCGAATTAGGAATTGAGGAGTTGAACCGCATACAGGCTGAGATGCGCCGGGTTTTTGACAATTTGGGTTATCCACAGGACGAAGACTTACCAGAGCTGTTCAACCGAGTTGCTCAAGATAGCGGTTTTGTGTCTGGCGATCAAGTTGT
>DAOVCZ010000063.1 GCA_030669775.1 Chloroflexota bacterium
TCTCCTAGATAAATTAGTTGTTTCATACATTCAAATTGCTACTTTTTTCATCTTATGCATTTGTGCATATGGATTGTTTGGGCTTTACCCCGGCTTTAGTATTAGTCCCATTGAAGAAATGAAGAAATTAACGATTTCATCAAGTCTAATATTTTTGGTTATATCTGTTCAATCCTTTTGGTTTAGTGACTTAGAGAAATATTCCTATCTTTTCCTTACTTTAATCTGGTTAATAAGCTTGGGACTATTACCTTTAGGTCGCTCGTTGACGCGCTCGATAAGTTCCCGTTTAGGTTTTATTGGAGAACCGACTGTGGTTATCGGTTATGGTCAAATAGGAAAATCAATCGTTCAGCACTTGAAGGATAATGAGATGGTTGGTTTGCATCCAGTGGCTATGATTGATTTGCTTCAATCAAGAGATAAAAGATATGAAGATGAGGTGCCTATTTTTCAATTGAGCGATCCAGACATGTTACAAAAATTTTCGCATTTGAGTGGAATTAAAACTGGGATTATGGTCTTATCGGAATGCCCTTCAGAATTCTTGAATGCAGCGTCGAAAATCGAACAAGGTGGTTTCCGTCGAATGATTTTTATCCCTAACGAGCAAGAAATAGGAAGTTTGGGAGTTAAACCCTTCGATTTAGGGATCCGATCTGGACTTGAGGTGACATGGAGTTTGTTCAATAAGATATGGGGATTTATAAAACGAATTATGGATATCGTATTGGTGATCTCAGGTGGTTTGTTTATTCTCCCATTTCTATTAATGCTTGCCATTATTGTGAAACTAGATTCCAAAGGAAGTGTGTTCTACGGACATACCAGGATTGGGAAAGGTAAAATCAAGTTTAAGGCATGGAAATTTCGTACGATGGTGCCAAACGCTGATCAATTATTAGCAAAGTATCTAGAAAAGGATCCAGAATTACGCGCAGAGTGGGAAACTACCTATAAACTTCGCAGGGATCCCAGGATAACGAGGGTGGGTAAGATTCTACGTAAGTTAAGTCTAGATGAACTCCCACAATTATGGAACGTACTAGTTGGGGAGATGAGTTTAGTAGGACCACGCCCAATTATTTCTGATGAAATCAAATTCTATGGTGATGTCTTTGATATGTATGCACTAGTCAGACCAGGGATCACGGGATTGTGGCAGGTATCAGGTCGCAATGATTCGAGTTATGAATATCGGGTACGTTTAGATAAACATTACATAAGCAATTGGTCTATCTGGTTGGATTTGTATATTTTAGCTCTCACGGTCAAGGCAGTATTTTTCGGTAAAGGAGCATATTAATAATGGTGCAAAACCACCAGCACTTAATCCTGGAATTCTTGATAGAGCGTGATTATTGCAATAACTCCTGATTTGATACATCGAATAATGGAATTCATCGCCCGTTGAATGTTGAGTGATCGATATTCTGGTTACCGATCGATTACAGAATATGAGAGGCAAGATCCTTCCTAAAAAATATTTTTGTGAGGTTGAGAGTTTATTGGTTGACTAAAGTTGCGAACTAGAGGTTATTCCGGATAAGAATTTATTCTTATTTGTTTCCTATCCCATATCTCCACCCTACCCATTTATATTAGCTAATTAAGAACAATGATGAATTAATATAATTTCCGTTTAACTTTATCTTCCAAACTGAAAATAATTGGTTACACCTGATTATCAACGCCTGATCCTTATCAGGCGTTTTTGTGTTTACCTAAAGCAAATTTCTGGTGGATTTCATTGGGAACAATAATACTCATTTCTTATCGTTGCTGGATGTAGATCCATAAAAGATTATCATTGGGTTTGATAAGTTTTTCCCCAAATTGGTACAATGCGACTTGTGCACACAAATAAAACCCCCAGGGGTGGGGGTTCCTATGTGGAGGGTATAGGACCTGACTCGAACCGCCTTCCCCATGATTCTTGAGAAAAAACAACGATGGGGGTAATGAGTCACGAAGGAATTACCTGTTCAGAATATTAATTGCCACCTCCGGAATTCTCAAGTAATGCTGAGGTTGCCTATCGCAACCTCAATGACTGGGGGTTACATCCTAATGTTCCTGTTTTTTCACGCACCAATTCTGTTGAAAGATCGACTTGCTGATGACAAGGTTCAATAACGACTAAATCAATCCGTTGGAGTAACCTCCAATGCATAATTAACTGCTTCTTGGAGACTCATGGCAACTCCCTCTGCGAAATACTTATCATATGCCTGGTCCCTAATAAGTTTTCGTGTTGAGGATACAATTTGCTCATGAACAACCTTGTCGGTTGGGGGCAAGCTCTCAATGCCCCCAAGATGGACATCAGTGCTCCCCAGTAATCGGGCTGCCCTCTCACCGTTTCCCTTTGATTCTGCAAGGGCAGCAAACCGCACAATCACCCAAGCAATTCTATCCTCCATACCAAACTTTTTGAAAAGAAGAAGACTTTGATCTAGGAGCTGTCTGGCTTGTTCGAAATCCCCTCTACGTTGCACCACTTCGGCGAGATCTAATGTTGCTCTCGCCGCACAGTACTCATCGCCAATCTTTTGAAGTTCTTCAAAAGCTTCTCTAAAGAGGCTTTCAGCGAGTTTGAGATCATCCCTGTATAAAGCCAGTTGGGCCAACCCCCGGAGAGCATGGGCTTGCATGACTTTATCCTCAACTAACCCACACCTCGCCAGACATTCCTCATAGCTCCACCTTGCTAATTGGAAATCGCTGTGACGGGATGCTGATAAGCCCAAGAGATAGAGCGAGTGTGCTGCGTTCCAAATATCCCTGATTTTTTCGAAGCCGGCAAGTCCTTTTTTCTGAAGTCTAATGCTGCCTTTATAATCACCTTGAATCTCATCAACCTGTCCAAGATACCTGAGCGACCAGGCTTCCCCCCAAGTATCCTCTATTGAGTTGAAGATCTTGACACTCTCTGAAAGGAGGGGAATTGCTTCTCCGATGACCTCATTATTCCACGTACAGGCTTGACCCAAGAGGTTAAGACACCAAGCGATTCCCTCTTCATCGTCAGCTTCGCGGCAATTAACCAGCGCGTCTTCGACGAGTTCAGTGGTCCCAGCCAGATTCCCGCGGATGAGTTCCAGACCTCCAGCCCGAATAATTGCTTTTGTGCGAAACCCCAAACTGGCATCTTTTCTCATATCAAGAGCCTTTGTAAGCCACCGGCGTGCTTCTTTCCAGTGTCCTCGCATAAACCAGTACCATCCTAAAGCCCCTACCAGACGGAAGGCAAGATCTACTTCACCATTACCGATTGACCAACCCAGAGCAGCCCTAAGATTATCATGCTCAGCATCCAGCAGTTCCAAAGATTCAATCTGCCGGTGATTTCGAAGACCTTCATCAGCTTGTTCCGCTAGATGGACATAGAAGTTAGCGTGCCGCCTCCAGACTTTATCAATTTCACCCCCCTCCAAAAGCTTTATCATTCCATATTGCCGCACTGTCTCCAGCATCCCATACCGCATGGAAAACGCTCTCTTTTCAACCCCCACCAAGGATTTTTCAACAAGCTGCGTAAGTAAATCGAGGATTTGTTGTTTTGTCACTTCACCAAAACTAGCTACTTCTTCAGCAGCTTCCAAGGTCCAACCACCTGAAAAGACCGGTAGCCTTCTCAACAAACAACGTTCCGACTCGGTGAGCAGGTTATAACTCCAATCCATTGTGGCTTGTAACGTCTGATGCTGGGGAAGTGCCGTACGGGGGCCTCCAGTAAGTAAATGGAAACGATCCTGTAGCCTCTCAGCGATTTGATTTAACGATATAACCTTTACTCTGGCTGCTGCAAGTTCGATAGCGAGTGGTATCCCATCAAGTTGACGACAAATATCTGCGAGAACGTCTGTGTTCTCAGCTGTAGCACAGAAGCGAGGACGACTTGCTTCAGCCCTCTCACAAAAAAGTTGAATAGCTGGGTACTCATAAGGATTATGCAGCTGCACATTATCTGGGGGAGCAGCAAGGGGTAATACTTGATATATCTGCTCCCCCGGAATCCCTAAAGCCTCCCGGCTGGTTGCCAATACCTTCACTTGTGGACATCCCTTGATAATTGCCTCAACGAACCATGCACAGGCCTCAATTAAATGTTCGCAGTTGTCCAGAACCAGTAATAGGGTCTTATGCTTGAGATAGTCAACCAGGATGTCTGTAACCCCGAGCCCACCCCTGGCCTCTTGGGCGGTTACCCCGAACACGTCTGCGATATGTTCGGGGAGCATTTCAGCTTCGGTAAAAGCAGCCAATTCCACCAGCCAGACGCCATCGGGGAAGAAATCAAGCCCAGAAGCGGCAGCGTGTATACCCAGGCGGGTCTTTCCAATGCCACCAACCCCGATTAGGGTTAATATACGGCAGGCAGGATTTTCCAGATGAGTAGCGATCTGGGTTAAATCATCATCCCGGCCGATTAAATATGAAAGCGGTAACGGTAGGTTGTGCAGGTGTTGAGTGCCTGGAAAACCAGGCAGCCTCTCTCCCTTTATCAAATATGAATATAATTCCTGCGTTTCTTCTGATGGTTCTACCCCTAATTCTTTTGACAATATATGCCGGCATTTTTCGTATTGAATCAGTGCCTCACTACTACGTCCACTAGAGTCCAATAAGCGCATCAGTTGCTGATAACCTGCCTCCATCAAAGGTTCAAGATCGAGAGCGCGTCTAGCGTAATGGATCCCTTTCTTGAAGTTAGCCATATTTGCGTGAAAAATAGCCAGTGAGAACAAAGCATCCAAAGTCCCCAACCGGATTCTCTCGCGCTCATAAAGCAGCCATTCCTCGAATCCGCGGGCACCGCGAATATAAAAACCATCTAAGAAATCACTTTGATACAATGCCAATGCGGTCTCAAGTTTTTCAGCAGTCATCGCTGTGAGATCACCTTCATCCGCTTGCATTATTGTGAGGACCGAATCCAATTCATTTACATCCAACCAGACAACTGCTTCAGGATTCAAATTGACGGAATATCTTGTAATGTTTATAAAGGGTTTTAGGTATTTGCGCAATGTGTGAAGCACATCACGCAGGTTGGACATGGCCTGAAGTTGAGAAGATTCACTCCAAAACATGTCTGCCAATACCTCTCGGGCGTGAGATTTAGTAGTGCCGGCCAGATACACCAGCAATGCTTGTGCTTTGCGCGATCGCAATTCCCTAACGGGTTTCTCCCCTTTCAGGATACGCAAGTCCCCCAAAGCGTAGATTTGCAACATTTCGCTTTCGCCCATGCGGTTTTTTTGCGGTCAAATCGTCAGTTGAAATGGATCTTATCTTCATTATACAGGAAATTTGCTTCAAAATGAAAAAAGGAAGAGGTTTACGACGATTTTACGGCGAATTCCCAATGGCAAATTGCTATCATATGAAGAGGAAAAAATTGGTAGGTAATCGAACGAAAATTAGTAGAAAGGAGGTATTTCATAGGCAGATAAAGATTTTTTCTAACCCCTTCAAGATGCGATCAAAAGATCCAACTCAAATTACTCCGAAGGAGGATAAACAATGTCTGAAAAATTACTGCAACTCAATTTTAAGTTTAGTGTCACAGGAGATGAGTACACCCAAGCAGTCTCTCCGTTAGCGGAAAAATATGCGGCGGTGCCTGGTCTTCGGTGGAAAGTATGGATTATCAATGAGGCAGAGAGTGAAGCAGGTGGTATTTATCTGTTTGACGATGAAACTTCCCTGAAAGGACTCATGGAAAGCTCACTGACAAAGCAGGTAACCAGCCATCCCGCGCTAAGCGATTTTAATGTCAAAATTTTCGATGTAATGGATGAAGCCACTGCTATCACTCGGGGACCAATATAAAAAGATTGCTACCGTGTCGGTTCAATGCCTAGATTGTAATCAATAATCTCAAGGCTGTACAACTCTTTGGGATGGATGGACTCATAATGGTGCGATGTGCGTGTTAAGCGCGTCGCACCATTAGGCGAGATCACTAGATCTCCCAACTTATATGAAAAGCAAAAGTGGTAGTCTTCTTAACCTTTCCTCTGCTCAAACTTAATCACATCAAAAACAGCTGACGATTACAGAACTGCTCACAGTGTGATCCATGAGGGACTCGGACCCAATTATTGCTCCAAAAATGAGGATTTCTGAGTATTGGACTCAAACCATTATTGACTCATTTCAATATCTAAAGAGCCCAGTTCGAGACACAATTCCTCAAGTCTCCCCCTGTTCTCGAAACTTATCGAACCCAAAAACCGCTCCACCGATATGGAGAGCGGTTCAATATGGAGTTGTGGGCGGAACAGGACTCGAACCTGCGACCTCTTCTGTGTAAGAGAAGCGCTCTAACCAACTGAGCTATCCGCCCGCGACGGTGATTATACTCGATCCCAATTAGAACCTCACAAATCCGAAACAATTCGAATAATTTTCCTCCAAATTTACGGATGGCAGCTTTGATAGAAATCACTCGTCGCAATATTATTTGCACACTTAGGACAATTATGATAAACTCATATGGCAATCTAAGCCGAATAATCCCTCGATCCTGCAAAATGGATAGCATCCTTCCCTCTCCCCACTAACCCGCATCCCCATAAAATTCAGGATGGATTGCAAGGAGTAAGCCATGACATATGAGGATCGCATCCGTCAACAACGCCCCGACATGTCGAAAAGCTTTGCCAAGCTGGCAGATTTCCTGCTTGACTCGTATATTGAAGCTGCATTCATGACCGCCAGTGAACTTGCACACCGATTAGACTTGGATGCCGCCACAGTCGTGCGGTTTGCACAGACACTTGACTACAAAGGTTTCCCCGACATGCAGCGTGAAATTCGCCAGCGGGTCTTAAATGACTTGCTGGTTCGACCGGAGCAAGCCAAAGAGTCTGAATCTGTGCCTGGTGTTGTGGACAACGCCATGCAGGAATTATCCCTGGCACTGGAGCAAACCAGAATCTCTCTGGACACCGATGCTCTAGCAAATCTGGTTGAGCAGATCGGCGCTGCCCGGCGGATTGTCTTGCTGGCCGAGAATCCCGCCCAGGCTGCCGCATACAATCTTGTGCACTTCCTCGAACAAGGAGGATTTCCGATTTACATTGCCCGTTCTGGAGTTGCAGACCTGGCGCGCACTGTCCACACAGCAACCCTTCAGGATCTATTGATCGCATTAGAAGTATCAGGACAATCACCTTACATTGCAGGCGCCCTGGAAGCTGCACGCAAAAAAGGTCTGCCAACAGCAGCGATTCTAGGCGCAGCATCTCTCAACTCGGCGCGCGCCGCTGATGTTGTCCTGGCGGCTCGATCCAACCCATCTTTGGGAGTTGGCATCATTTCCATCGAATCGATCATTTTTGCCCTCTGCCAGGCTTTACGCTGGCGATTCGCTGAGCGGTTTGCCGGAGCAGAACAGGCTATTGCAGAATTATCTGCAAATATTCAACATTCGAACGACTGATTTAATTTCATTTACCAGGAGACATTCATGCGCATCATCCGCTATCAAACCGCGTCCCAATCACCTTCTTTCGGTTGGGTAATGGAAGATAAAGTAGGTGATCTTGAAGGCTCCCCGTTTTCTCAATTCAGTCGCACGGAAGCTATTCATCCCCTAGAAGAGGTGGATTTACTGCCGCCAGTGATACCTAGTAAGATCATCTGTGTGGGCCGTAACTATGTCGCCCACGCAAAAGAACATGATGCCGAAGTTCCTGAAGTACCCTTAATTTTCCTTAAACCACCATCAACGATCGTCGCACACGGTGGAACGATTTACCTACCTCCCCAATCCCAACAAGTCGAACACGAGGCAGAATTGGCAGTGGTGATCGGCAAATCAGGACGCTGGATTCCCCCTGAAGATGCTAAGGATCATGTATTTGGTTTCACAATTGCCAATGATGTCTCCGCCCGGGACCTTCAATTCCGGGATGGGCAATGGACACGAGGAAAGGGATTTGATACATTTTGCCCATTGGGTCCATGGATCGAAACCAAATTTGATCCTGCAGATGCAGTGATCACCTGCCACGTGAGCGATGAGATGCGCCAGATGGCTTCCACCAGGGATATGGTCTTTAATGTCAGGCAATTAATCGCCTATGTATCTTCTGTTATGACCTTATATCCAGGAGATTTGCTATTGACAGGAACACCGGCTGGGGTAAGCACTATTGTCGATGGCGACATAGTTGAAGTAACTATCGAAGGCATAGGATCTTTGCGCAACCCAGTTGCTAACGAACCGGCTCACTGACCGTGGAATTACCCTTCGATTTGGATTCCCTTTCCCTTGATATTCACGCTGCCGTCCAGGTAGCTATTGTCCTATCGGTCTTAGGGTTAGCAATTAGTCTTTGGTTGGGTATTCGATCGATTCGTAAAGCCAGAACGCTGCGCTTCTTCCGCATGCGCCGGGACAGTATGGTACACGGTTGGCGCTTGTTGTTCTCTGCGATTTTCTTGGGAATTCTGGCATTTCTCATAAATCGCTTTGCAGAACCGGTCGCTTACAGTTTCTTCCCTCCCACCGCGACTGCATCCCAAACCCCAACGATTACCATCACCCCATCGATCACTCTCACGCCTACGATCACGCTCACTCCGACCATTACCTTAACTCCTTCAGTCACAGATACCCCAACAGTAACTCCCACTCCGCGTCTACCACTGGCTATTGAGAATCAGATAGAGAGCACAGTTACTCCTAATCCAGACTCGATTTTCAGCCAATTGATCTTCAGCGAAGGGATCGATGAAGAAACTTATCAACCGCTCAATCCTGGGGAAGTCTTCCAAAAGCCGATCGGGCATATGTACGCCTTATTCAGCTATGATCGTATGCTTGACGGTTCTCAATGGAGCGCGCTGTGGTATCGGGGTACAGA
>DAOVCZ010000237.1 GCA_030669775.1 Chloroflexota bacterium
AGTTGCTGACTGATTTTCAACATCTTTGGAGATAGATCGACCAGGGTGAGCTGGAAATGAGCTTTAAGATGTGAGGCATTGTTCCCACCGCCGCTTCCCAGCTCGAGCAGTGTCTCTGGCGAGGTATCACTGGCGGAGATAATGGCATTGCGGTAGAACTCAGCCTCCTCGGCGTAATCCTCTGGGGCAGTGAGCGGGTGAAACCATGGGGCAAGTTTGAAGTACAGGCTGGGAGTGTTAGGCGATGCTTCTCTATTCATGGGTCTCAGATAAATACTTTACCTACCTATGGGTCTGTATTTCCTCCATCAGCATCCATGATCTGATCGAGGATCTCCAATGCGTCACCAACAAATTTTGGACAGCGGGTAACAAAGAGCTGGGAGTCATAGGCGGATTGCAATCCCTCTGGGGTGCTGATATCACAGTCCAACAAATCATTACATCGAATTGAGCCATTACGTTCCTGAAATAGTGAGATAAACTGCTCAACACCATGGCAAGTTTTCTCTTTGGAATCCAGGTCATCAGCTGAAGTGTGTCCATTCTTCAAACCAAGCATCATGAACGCTCCATTGACTGCACCGCAAGTCTCTCCACGGCGGGCAACTCCTCCCCCAAAAGGTGCAGCATTGCGAGCAGCTGTTTCATGTTCCAGATCGAGCAGGGCGGTATATGTCATGAGAACGGATTGGGAGCATAAGTATCCATCATAAAACATTGATTGCGCTTGCTGAACTTTATTCATGGAAGTTTACCCTGGTTGAGTGTTATTTAATCGGTAACGAGAAGAGAAATTCTTCCTTCAGGGTTAATCTCCAGGACTGATTACCAGTTAATGGCTTAGAAAAAAGTTTTACTTCTGAATTACTTTGGAGATCGTGACCAAATGATGATCACTTCAGATTGTTCACCGAGAGCCTGACGGAGTAATAAAATTAATTCAGGGCTGGCGCCATGCTCCGCGAAGTAAGCGATCTCCATATTGGTGATCGAGTAATCCTGGTCCTTCATCGATTCTTCTTCCAGCTGATCGATCAAGAATTGGAGATCGTCCTCTCCAATCTCTCCTAGCAGGTCACCGGTAGATTTGTTATACAAGTAAACCATAATTCCTCCAATGGATTATTAGATTTATTACAGGCATAGATTGTAACGCAAACGGGAGAATGCGGCAAAGCATCCCCATAAATTCGTCCCTCTTCTATTACGGTCGTCGAATGGCAGGAGCTCGCGATCGTTAGATTATAAGTTCTTAGCTGGCAGAATTGATCAAATTCATTATTTCTAGCGGTTTTCCCCTGGCGGGATCGTGGACTAGCGAGAGGGCATCCTGTGCACAATGGGTGACGCAGACACCGCATCCCATGCAGATCGATTGGTCGATGCTCGCATAACCATTGTCTACTGAAAGTGCGAAAAATTGACAATAATCATTACAGTCACCACATCCTATACACAGGTCTTCGTCCACTGTACTGACATACCCGGAAGAGGCCAGCATGGGTGTGCCGCGTCGTTGAGCTCCCATCGCTCCACAGCAGCAAGCACAGCAGTTGCAAATCGCGTAGAACCTACCCAACATAGCATCTTTAAAAAGGCGTGGTGGACGTGCCCTCTCTCCTCTTCGGCGCGCAAGATCTCGATCGCCTCCCCTGAATTTATCCAACGTGACCGGTTTGGGTGATGTTCGTTCATAAAGCTGGCGAAAGGTTCACCAACGATCAGGCAGACATCCAAAGGTTGGCAGGCGTCGTCTTTTGCGGCGCGGCAAGGACATTCAAGAACGACAATGTGTCCCGGGTTGGTGAGTACGATATCGCGGGCTTTTCCATATGGGATAATCTGCTCCAGGTTTTCCAGGCGAACTTCTTCCTGAACTGTAACCAGCTGTTTCGCAGCCTCCAAAGGGACGACCTTGCCATGATAGGTTTCGGCAAATGTTATTCCACCGGATTTTTGTTCGGTTCCGTTCGGATTCAAAAGGAGAAGGAAAAGCCGATTGAAAACCCCAAAGATTTTGGCGAGGGTTGGAGAAAGTGGGTGATCTCCTTTCCCAATACCGATATATAAGTATGGCCAGCGGGCATACACATAACCGTGAAGAAAATCGAAGAGACGATAACCTGGGGTTTTACGTGCCTCCCTCATGAAAGCTCGCGTTGAAGGTTGTACAATGTTGATCTGCCTCCGGCTCATGGTCATGCTCCTGGTTCTATGATAAAAAAAACCCTCCCAATTGGGGAGGGCAGATCAGTTTACCTCATTCTGTTTCTGATTCAGCTTGGGCTTCTGCTTGAGTTTCTTGCACTGTCTGGATTCCATTACGGACCTGGTTCAAGTAGCGTTCTAATTCTAATTCTAAACGGGTCAGGGTTTCAATAACGTATTGGTCTGCCTCGACACGAGTTTGGTCCGCTTCAGCGATGATATCTGTGGCACGTTGTTCGGCAAAAGATTGGGCACTCTGGACGATGGAATCCCTTTCTAGCAGTTGCTCGCCTTTCTCACGAGCCAGGACAAGGGTTCGGTTGGCTTCTTCTTGTGCCTGGGCTAGGATGCGATCACGTTGTGTCATCACCTGTTGGGCTTTTTTCATCTCCTCGGGAATAGCGACCCGCATCTGATCGATGAGATCGAGCATTTTCTCTTCATCGACAACCACATTGTGGGTGAAGGGAATAGCACGGCTTTCGTTAAACAATTCTTCAAGGCGATCAATTAGATGCAAGATATCCATCGGGTTCCTCCGCAAACAGAAGACTCATATTATGGGGAGTCTATCAGAATTAAGATTACTCACAAAATGGCAGTTCGTCAACATATTAAATGTGTCCTGGGATAATAAGTGAACTTAAGATCAAGCTAAATCAATCCCGCATAGAGGTGGTTGGTACGATTTGCTGCCCATCACCTAGGTCTGCAAAGCGTTTTTTCAGGGCAGATTTGACATGTGGGGGAACCATGCTGCTCACATCACCACCAAGGGAAGCGATCTCACGCACTGTTGAACTGGATAGGAAAGTGTGATCCTCATTGGTTATCAACGAGACCGTTTCAATGTCTGGTGCCAAACGGTGGTTTGCAAGACCCATGCGAAATTCATATTCGAAATCGGAGAAGACACGCAGTCCGCGCACGATCACCTGGGCATTAACCTTGTGGCAAAATTCTACTGTCAAACCACTGAATCCCATCACTGAAATCTGTGGATTATCTGGGAAAGATCGCTGGACGAGTTCGATCCGTTCCTGTGGAGAGAACAGCAATGATTTTAAAGATCGGTCATACACTGCGACGATAATGCCATCGAATAGATTGGTAGCGCGTAGGATAATGTCGATGTGCCCCCGATGAATCGGGTCAAATGTGCCGGGTACTAGTGCTCGAACCATATCACCTCGCTGATATTGAGTTGCAAATAATGGACCATGCGAATGATTAACTGATATCCGATTGAGTTACCTGCCCATTCTG
>DAOVCZ010000279.1 GCA_030669775.1 Chloroflexota bacterium
CCACTCACCATTGTATTTCCTAGCGATATGGACATTTGTGCCGGTGGATTTACCGCGCTCGCAAGAAGGGTGACCGAGAGGCTCATCAACCGCGACCGACGATCCAGGTACGATGCTGTCCGGATCAGCGATGTGCAGATACACCAGCACCCATCCAGTCTGCTCATACCCATCGCCATCCAGATCGATCGCCAACACACTGTCGCTGGCGCGGGTTACCACCCCATCTGCAGAGGCTGTCACCCAGGCTCGGGAAATCGTACAGGGGGGTTCCCCAGTCACTGGTGAGAAGTCCAAGGCTCCTCGCGGGCTGCCAGAATTCCATGAGCGGTGTGGTCCTCCTGTGAAACTCCACCGTTCGCCCGGAGAAAATGGTAGCTCCAGTACCGGTTGTGCCAGGCTATCCGGGAATAATGGCTCAACCTGGGCTGCTCTAATCCAGGGATCACCATACATCTGCTCGTAGAGTGAGACAAAGCCCTGCGGCTCGTAAAGAGCTTCACGCCATTCGTCCTGGTTAGACAACTTGGATAGCAGGGCTTGCAGAGCCACGGATCCAGGGTTCAGTCCTGGACTGAGGCGGATCACGATGCCATCCGGAAAAGTCAAGGAGGTTCTATCCCCAGAGCGCCAGCCATAATACCCCACTCCTAGATGGGTAGCAGTTAATACCAGCTCATAATAGAGGCCCTTATACTCTGGCACAAAGAAGCCTATTGGATGATCGAGTTTTGAACCCTGCTCCATCTGTCCAAAAACCCAGCCAGAGCGGAATTCCAACAATGCCAGCAGTATTCGGGGATTGATCGAGTTCTCCTGGGCAACTTTTCTCACGATGTCTGCCCCCGAAAGCCAGCTCCCGTTGACCATCTCCTCGTATGTGCTCAGGTATCCATTTGCGTCGGAGATATATTCATGAATCTGGAAATCTCTTGCTGACGGTGAATTAATTATCTCGCTATCCGGCAGCAAGATTTCAGCATAGCGTCTCTCACTAATCTGATTGGGGATCAACAATTCCTGACCCGAGAGAAGCAAACCTTCTGCGGGAATGGGTTGAGATGAGCTGATCTGGTCAGGATCAACAGCGAAGCGTTTCGCCACAGCAACCAGTGTATCCCCCGGGTTGGCGAGATAGGTATACCATTGACCATTCTCATCCAAACCGGGTGTTGCAGGTTTTGGCAAACTGATCGCAGATCCAGTCTCAGCAGGCACTTCCCCATGCGGTGGTAAGTCCTGATGCTCTGCTCCGACCGGAACGGGAGTCTGGTCAACTGGAACAACGGGTGATATAGCTGTCAGTGTCTGGCTTAGATCATCAATAGAACCAGAACGCGGCGCGCTGAATGGAAAATTACACGCTAAGGCAGGGATCAGACTTCCCAAAATGATGGAAAGCAGCAATCTGGGCTTCAAGACTTTTTTACCCATCCGTCAATCAAGTTCTCCATTCACGACATTGAACGTGATTATATCCTCATTACGAAGATGAATAATTGACGCCAAAACTCCATGATTTGTTTCCCAACCCTCAATCTTCTTCATTGGAAGAATTACCCAACGTGGCTTAAGATATCATGGTACACAATCTGAAAACACCCCCTTTGGGTTGATCATTGGGTGATGCACATTTTCTAAGGTAATTAGGTACGCCTGCTCGCCTATCTATTTTGATATAATTAGTAAGATTTATCTGATATTTGTCTTTGGATACTCCCAAATCGAAATAAGATAACCCACCATACTCAAAAATACAATCATGAGGAAAAAATGGCTGAAAATACCGAATTTGATCGGAAAGCAGCCCACAAATATTTTTCTGTGAACTGCTTTAACCAAGCCTGGGATATGATCGACAAAACCGAGAGAACTCCAAAAGAAGATGAGGAAATGATCCGTCTCAGTCTCGCTTCTCATTACCATTGGACGCAGCGCGAGGACTATTCCAATACCAATGCTTCAATCGCACTCTGGCAAATATCCCGCATCTACGCTATTCTTGGGCAAGCGGATAACGCCAGAAGGTACGGTCAATTGTGCCTGGAAGCCAGCCAGGGGGAAGGTGTGACCCCGTTTTTCCTGGGATTTGCTTACGAAGCACTGGCGCGCGCTGAGGCGGTAGGTGGGAATGAGGAGGAAATGCAAGCTTTCCTCAATGACGCCAGAACCACTGCGGAAAAGATCAAAGAAGAAGATGAAAAGAATATGTTGCTTGATGATCTAAATACTATTCAGATCAAGTAATTATCATAACTTTCCTAGATCTCGCTCAGCTGTCAAGCCCATAAGGACATACATCCATTCCATACTCGGAATTGGTTATGTTTTGGTTTGGAAAAACATGTAACAAGTGGCACAGATCGTCGTTATACATGACAACAATAACCAATTTCTAACCTCTACGAGGATGTTTGCTGAGGGGTTTTCGGTCAAACAGACTGAAAAGGGTTTAGAGATTAGTTCGAAAGGGAATTGCGACGATCTGATGACCTAATTTGGTCGCTTCTCTACTCAAATGGGTAGAAAGGTCATTGGGGAGCGAATAGCGAAACCGGCCCACGAGGCCGGTTTTAATTTTAGTTTCTGATTGGGTTGGGAATTATTTATGCTTCATACCTTCGACTCGACCAATAAGATTATCACCAAAAGAGTCTTTTTGATTCTTGGCGCATGCCTGCTAGCTGGCTTGTTTTTAACCCTGTCTAACTCGCCCGTATATGCCGCCCAGGAAAGCACATCCGGTCCGGCGTCAATTGCGGAACAAGAATCGTCTTGTACACCGCCGAACGACTGGGCTCAGACTACTCGGGTCAAAAATCCTGAAAAACCGACCAAGCAATGGACCT
>DAOVCZ010000285.1 GCA_030669775.1 Chloroflexota bacterium
TTCTACTACGCTCAGCGCATGATTCAGCATGAAAAAAACTGGCTTTATAGACAACCTCTTTTTCTTGCATATCTCCAATCCTCCAAAAATGGTGGCTGCCTTGGGTAATGACTTCTCTAAACCTCAACCAGGTTCGACTCCTTGACATAGAAACAAGCCACCCAGTGGTCTGGGCTGACTTCTTCTTAAGGCGGTTCACTTTGAGAACAAATATATATCACCAATGGACAGCGAGGATGAAACCTGCAGCCCGAGGGAGGGTTCAAAGGACTGGGGACTTCACCCTCCAGCAACATCCGTTCTCGCTCGAGTTTTGGATCGGGGATCGGAATAGCTGAGATCAAGGCCTGGGTGTACAGGTGCAGTGGATATTCGAATAGTTAAACTCTTGGGGCTGTCTCAACTATTTTCCCCAAGCACATGACCGCAACCCGATCTGAGATATGCTCTACGACCGACAAGTTGTGGGCGATAAAGGTGAATTAAGTCAACCACAATTCACCTTTTACCTCTAATGATTACAGTTTGAATCATCTTTCTCTCTTAAACAGCGATTCAACAGAAAGTCACCAGGAGATATCTTATAAGAAGGAGATCATTTTACCAACCCTCATACAAGAGATTCTCAAGGGAAGGTTTCTGGTTTGTAAAATAATTCAAGAGCCATGCGTTCAAGATTTATCACGACTTGGCATCTTTGACCGAATCGTTGAATGCGTTTAGAGTTTCGTTTACGTCTGCCTCGCTCAAGGAATAACACAGGAACCAGGGTTCTCTACCGTCAGAATCCGGTTGAACCCCGCGGCGGTTCAATCCCATACTGATGGCTTCATATAATTCACCATCTCCAGCCAGGTAATCACGGAAATCGCGTGGTTCCTGATCTTTTCCGAGAAAGATGCCGAACATACTTGGTACTCCAGTGACCACGTGAGGAATACCAGCCTCAGTTAAGATATCTCCGATGCCGTTCATCAGCGCTTTCCCCCGCTGGTTGATGGTTTCGAGGACAGGTTGGTTTTCAATTATTTCCAGGGTTGCATCTGCAGCAGCTGCCCCAACCACATTGCCTGAATAGGTACCACCGTGTGCCATAGCACCTGGTTCAATGGTCATCATCACTTCTTCTATACCAGCGATGGCTGCGATAGGGAAACCGTTTCCCATCGCTTTCGCATAGGTAGCCAGGTCGGCTTGGATACCAAAATACTCTTGAGCCCCGCCTTTAGCGATCCTGAAACCTGTCTTGACTTCATCAAAAATCAACACGATCCCAAATTCATCGCATAATTCGCGGATCTTCTCCAGGAATCCAGGCTGCGGCATGATGCTGGCTGAATTCCCCAATATTGGTTCAACGAAAATAGCGGCTAAATCACCCCAATTGGCTTTGACAGTTTTTTCTAAGCCTTCAAAATCGTTGAACGCCAGGGGGAGGACATATTGGTTGATGGCTTTCGGAATCCCTGAAGTATTGGGTAATGCGATTGGGCTGCGCCGCGAACCCAATCCTCCCCGGTAGGATGAGGGAGTGCTGAACATGAAATAATCCGCCATGCCGTGGTATTGGCCTTCAAACTTGATGAATTTCTCTCGACCGGTGTAGGCTCGGGCAATACGCAATGCATGCATGGTGGCTTCTGTTCCGGTGTTGGTCAGACGGACCTTGTCGACCTTACACATGCGCGTGAGGCGCTCAGCGACACTGATTTCGACAGGGGTTGTCCAGGCAAAGATATTGCCACCCTGTAAAGCTTCCTGGACTTTCTGTACTACGGTTGGGTAGGCGTGTCCTAATACAACCGGACCAAATCCAAGCCGGTAATCGATGTACCGCTTGCCATCCATATCCCAGATGTATGCACCTTCCCCGCGATCGATAATTATTGTGTCTTCATCGCCCCAATAGCGGAAGTTTGAATTCACCCCATACGGGATCACTCGCTTGCCTTTTTCGAACAGGGCTTGTGTTTTTTCTCCTTGTAAACTCATCTTTACCTCCAAATCAAAGGATTATCTGGTTTCCTACACTTGTTACAGTTCTTCCAATTTCTCCTGGACACGAATGCCTCGCCTTTCCAACTCGGCGAAAAATATATCGGGATCCAGCGCGGTTTCTGGTGGAACGACGCCCCTTGCCTCGACTTCACCTTTGGTGATCATTTGGGCGCCAATACTCAGCGGTATGGCTATGTTCTTGTAGTATGCTGCGGAACCGCCCCACTCCTCCTGCGGTGGGTGGCTGCTCCAGAGTGTATGTTTCACTTGGCGTCCATTTGCTTTTCCATAGACATCAACCACAAGACCATACGCCCACAAAGGAGTTTGTTTTGTCTCCGGCATTTCCAACAGCAGATCAAACATAATATCAAAGGGGGTCGATTCGATCCCATTTATGGTAACCGGTTCGTCGGAGTAAAGACCCCAATCCAGCATAACTTTGCCGATACGCATCGCATGGGGAGGGAAACAGCCTCTAACTGAGACATTTTTAGCTCCGAGAGATTTGGGCATCGTGCGCGTCTCCGGGTGGGGAATATAACAAACTTCCTGCTCACCGATCTGCCCGGGAAAATTGATTTTTTTGATCCCTTCAAATGGACCAACCCAGATAAACTCTCCCTCTTGATAGTAGCCCCGTGATTCTGTCTCAGGATGGAACTCCCAAAGGAAAGTG
>DAOVCZ010000036.1 GCA_030669775.1 Chloroflexota bacterium
TGGCTCGTCAGGCGGACTCGGTGATCATGGGAGGGGATGCAAACACATCTCCATTAAGTGATGCCTACCAGATCATAACCGCTGAGCTTAGCGATTCTTTTCGAGCAGCCGGATTTGGCCTGGGGCATACCTTCCCAGGAAGCAAGATACCCGAAAGCGATCGCCCTCATATTGGTAGATTATTCGTGCCCCCCTGGATGACGCGTATAGATTATATTTTCCATTCCGATGATTGGACCACATTATCAGCTCGTACCGCGAAGTTTGATGGGGTATCTGACCACCGGGGGGTGATCGTTGAAATCGGCCGCAGCGAGTAAATCCATTTAACCGGTTCTCCTGGTTACATCACCGGTATGAATAACGATATCTTCTGTCACCAATACTTCTCATCATTCACACGATTTATCAGGCGCTTAAAAACATCCAAAATTGGATGCTGTACAATTTGAGCAGTGGATCCACCAACGGCATGCCCAAATCGAACGCCAGGAATTGATCTATATTGCTCACCAGCTGGACTATGTTGGGACAACCCAACGGAACTGATGTTAGATTTAACGCAGCACCAACAAAATGAAATTATTGCTATACCCAGGCAAACGGGAACTTATGCTCTTCACCTATGGCTAAGCCACCCCCAATGGGTACAAATTGGGAAATTAGGTGAGTTTAACTTCCCTCCGGGTGATTACTTGTATATTGGAAGCGCATTGGGTCCCGGCGGTCTGCAGGCACGTCTCAGACGCCATTTGCGTGGGGAAGGTCGTCATCACTGGCACATCGATTGGCTGAGGGCAATAACGGATGTGGTCGGTTTCTATTACCTGGCGACCAATTCGCAAAATGAATGTCAGTGGAGTCAGGCTCTACTGGATTGTCCTGGGGCGAGTGTTCCTGCACCGCGCTTTGGAGCCAGTGATTGCAGGAACAGTGGACAGTCGTGTGCTGCTCACCTGGTTTGCTTCGAATCAGGGATTCATATCGATAGAGTGAAAAAGCATCTATCAGAGATCTGTGGCTCAGATGTGATATTTCGCAGATTCACATCCGATTCCTAGCCTGAGTTGGGGTACTTAGAGTAAAATTCATCACATGGATTCAACTGCAAAAATATCATTCAAGTACCTGCGCGATTATTTGACTCTGTTTGCCATCGGTGGAGCCATCATCATCCTTGACCAGATCACCAAAACTTTAGTGCGAATGAATTTAGCCTTAGGAGAGACGTGGTCACCATGGGAATGGTTAGAACCTTTCGCTCGTATTGTGAACTGGAAGAACACTGGTGCTGCGTTCGGAATGCTGCCAAGTTTAGGAGATTTCATCACCATCCTGGCCATCGTAGTCGCCATTGCAATTGTCTATTATTTTCCACGGGTGCCGCGCGAGGATTGGACGATGCGTTTGGCGATGGGATTGGAGTTCGGTGGTGCTGTTGGTAACTTGTTCGATCGCCTGACAATTGGCTGGGTGACTGATTTTGTCTCTATTTGGCGGTTTCCGGTTTTCAATGTCGCGGATCTCAGCATCACACTTGGTGTGATTGTCTTGCTCCTAGGTATTTGGTCCCAAGAAAGACAGAAAGATTTATTACTGGACTCAATTGACGCCGATTTACATAACGATGCCAACAGCGATCAAATTCCGGAGGAGAATTTGGGTGAATGATCGTATCATCCAATTGACCTACGAGCATGAACAACCTCAGCGCCTGGATAAATTCCTGGTTGATGAACTGCCAGAATACTCTCGGTCTCGTCTACAAACATTGATCAAAGAAGGACGTGTGACCGTCGATGGTGTGATTGCTTCGAAGAGCGGTCAAACGATAGATCGGATTTCCCAAATAATGGTCGAGATCCCTCCACCACAACCATCCACACTAACCGCGGAAGATATCCCTCTGGATATTGCGTTTGAGAACAATGACTTGATGGTGGTAAACAAGCCAGCGGGGATGGTGGTTCATCCATCAGCTGGCCATCAATCTGGGACTCTGGTGCATGCCGCTTTGGCGCACACGAAGGATATTGAAGGTGTCGGAGGCGTCCAACGACCTGGAGTGGTCCATCGCCTGGATAAGGATACCTCCGGTTTGATCCTTTTAGCAAAGAACGATGCTGCCCATCAATGGCTGCAAGACCAGTTCAGTTCACGGCAGGTCGAGAAGACATATCTGGCTCTAGTGGATGGCGCTCCACCTACACCTCGCGGGAGGGTGGAAGCCGCGATTGGACGAGACCCAGTGGACCGCAAACGTATGGCTGTTGTACCATCCAATAAGGGGCGGTCAGCAGTCAGTGAATATACTACTGTACGTGAATATGTCGATTACACACTGCTGGAAGTGCATCCGATCACTGGAAGAACCCACCAAATCCGCTTGCACCTGGCTTTTCTTGGCTGTCCGGTTGTCGGAGATCGCGTGTACGGCCGCCGGCATGCCAGTCTCAATATGAAGCGTCAATTCTTGCATGCAGCTCGGTTGCAGATCCGCCTTCCTGGGGAAGCAGAACTTTCTGAATTTAAAGTTCCCTTACCCCAGGATTTATCCGAGATTCTGGAAACCTTAGATCCAACAGGGGAATTGAAACAAAAATAGACAATTTACCAGGTTTTTATTCAAAGAAGATCTTTTTTATATAGAAAAGAGGTGAATATGGACTGGGTCGATTTGCGTTCTGACACGGTGACTCTCCCCACACCCCAAATGCGGGAGGCGATGGCCGCGGCAGTTGTTGGAGATGACGTATATGGCGAAGATCCAACGATCAACCAGCTTGAGGAAATGTCAGCCTCTCTAATGGGCAAGCAAGCTGGATTATTCGTACCAAGCGGGACGATGGGTAATCTGGCAGCCATTCTGGCCCATTGTGGCAGGGGGGATGAGTTCATCTTAGGGCACCAATCCCATACTTTTCTTTTTGAAGCCGGTGGTGCTGCGGCATTAGGCGGAGTCCATCCCCATTTATTGCAGAATCAAACTGATGGTACCTTGATTTTGGACGAAATCGAAGGGGCTGTACGCAAAGAGGATATCCATCAACCCATATCTCGTTTAGTCGTTTTAGAGAATACGCACAACCGCTGTGGGGGAGTGGCGCTCAGCTTGGAATACACCCGATCTGCTGCCGAATTGGCTCACCAACACGGGTTGCAGCTGCATCTGGATGGCGCCAGGATTTTTAACGCCGCCGTAGCGCTGGGTGTCGAAACTGCTGACCTTGCAGAACCCACGGACTCAGTGATCTTTTGTCTCAGCAAAGGTTTAAGTGCGCCGGTAGGATCTTTGCTGTGTGGTTCAAGTGAATTTATCGCCCGGGCTAGACGGATGCGTAAACAGCTGGGTGGCGGGATGCGCCAGGCGGGTGTTCTGGCAGCAGCCGGGATCGTGGCATTGGAAACGATGATCGAACGTCTGGAAGAGGACCACATTCGGGCAAAGAATCTGGCACAAGGATTAGCAACTGTCCCTGGGTTGGTTTTAGATCCTGACATTCCCGAAACGAATATGGTTTTCCTTTCGCTGAATGATGAGGTGCCTCTCTCCGCTTCTGAAGTTGCAGGACGGCTCAAGGAGCGAGGTGTGCTTGCAGGAGTGGTCACAAACCGTCGCTTCCGCCTGGTAACCCATTACTGGATCGAGGATTCTGACATAGATCAGGCGATCGAGGGCTTCCGAGAGGTGATGGGGGGAGTATGATATAATATTGCCCCTGAGGAGGGCGAGCACTTTGTCAAGTGAGCGCTCTATGAGCCTTGGGCAATAATAATCCCAGGGGTATCTTCAAGAGTCGTGAGTGGCTTATGGAGACAGAAATTAATGCCTTTCTGAACAGCTTGGAGACTGATCCGGCATATTCTGAAAGCACGCGGTTGGCTTATACCAACGATTTGCGTGTTTTTTTGCTCTTTTTGAAAGATTCCCAGGATCACCCTCCCAAGCTGAGCGATCTAAATACAAAGCAGGTGACCGCTTTTATGGATGCGGAGCGACAACTGGGTCGTCGCCGCAACACTTTGATCAGACGACTGGGAACATTGAAATACTTCTATGAATACCTTTTTGATGAAGGATTGGTTACAGCCGACTCATTTTCGGTGAGAGATGACGAGATCCAGCGAGTCATCTCAGAAGTCCCGGTCAGCAATTCCCTGCAATGCCTCACTCAAGAACAAATTCAAACCTTGTTGGCGATTATGGAATCATCAGCACGTCCTCGAGCTCTGAGGGATCGGGCGATCTTAATGCTCTTGTTAGAGACTGGGCTTTCTGTTAGAGACTTAACAGAGCTAGATTTGACTGATTTGGATCTGCGCGCGGAGCGCTTCCATGTAAACTTGGTTGGAAAGGGAGACCTGTGGTTAGCATTGGGGGAAGCGAAACGTTCGATCGAAGAATACCTACAGGAAGGGCGACCAGACCTGCTCCATCATCCTGGAGAACCGGCGCTTTTTATCAGCCAGATGGATGGTCGGTTAAGCCGACAGGGAGTCTGGCAAATTCTTAATCATTGGGGACAATTGGTAAATCCACCCATTTCGCTGTCACCACGGGTAGTAAGGCATACCGCTGCCCTGCGCATGAGGAAAGCTGGTTTATCGAACGCTGAGATCCAAATCCGGTTAGGGCATCGCAATCCGCTATCGACGCGGGCGCTTATCCGGCGTCTTGTAGCTGCCTGTCCTGATCAACTCTAAACAGAGATTTATCATAAGAAGGGATTATTGTCATGAGTATAATTATCAAGATAGAAGAAATCGAACGAGCAGCGGAAGTCATACAAGACCAAATCAACAGACAGCCAAGAGTGGGAATGATCCTTGGCTCAGGTTTGGGCAATCTGGCGGAGGCGGTTGAGAATGTTGTTGTCATCCCCTATGGAGACATTCCTTGCTGGCCAGTATCCACAGTAGAAGGTCATCAAGGAAGATTGGTGATCGGTTCACTGGAAGGCCAGGAAGTGCTGGTGATGCAAGGTCGATCCCACTTCTATGAAGGCTACAGCATGCCTCAAGTGGGATTCCCGGTACGAGTCATGCAACAACTAGGATTGGAAATATTGATCGTCACCAACGCAGCTGGAGCGGTCAACCCAGAATTCGAGCCGGGTGATGTGATGTTGATCACCGATCACCTCAACCTGCTTGGTATGGCGGGTGCAAGTCCTTTGCGCGGTCCCAATCTTGATCAATTCGGCCCCCGCTTCCCCGATATGGGACTTGCTTATGACAAAGAGTTAGGTGCCTTCGCTCGCCAGGCAGCTAAAGATAACGGGTTCCCATTGCAAGAAGGAGTTTATGTTTGTCTGGCAGGGCCATCATTTGAAACACCCGCCGATTTACGATTCTTGAAATCGATCGGTGTTGATGCTGTGGGTATGTCAACGGTCCCCGAAGTGACTGTGGCACGACATGGCGGCATGCGTGCCTTAGGGCTTTCAACGATCAGCAATAAGGCTAATTTGGATGGAGATACGATAACCAGTCATGAGGAAGTTCTCGCAGCTGGAAAGATCGTTCTACCTCGCTTAACTCATATCATTAAAGGTATCCTACAGCGCTTGTAATCCCAGGTGGGGGGATTGATTTCCTTCGGAAATTGCGCAAGTTTTGGATAGTACAGTAAGAGATGGAAGAAGCTCTCCACTTTTTCAGAATCTACGAGATGTGGATGTATGTAATCCTGGCTCTGGCAGGATTGGTGTACGTTCGAAAATTCATCCTGGCGTGGGAGGAGCTCCGCCGGGCAGCTTTCGGATTAGAGCGCGAAAGCGCACAATCGCACCTCAACCAATCAACAGGAATGCTGGTTTTGCTATTTGTAATGGCGGTTGCCGTATTCGTTTTGGTGTCTTTTGTTGCACCCGCCTTCCCTGCTTCGAACCCATTATTGACTCCAACGATGGATATATTAGCCTCTCCGACAATTACATTAATGGGGGAAACCTCTGAAGATGGTATGGAAGCTTCAACTGCTGAGGCTCTATCATTAACAGCCACCGCCCAGGTTGTCGGTGAGGGGTGTGTTCCTGGTCAGATCATGTTAACTGAACCCATTGACGGTACAGATGTCAGCGGTGTGATCGTAGTTCAGGGAACAGCAGATATCCAGAATTTTGGATTTTATAAATATGAGATTGCCCGGCCTGGAGAAACTATCTGGTTAACAATTCAAGCAGGTCGGGAGATCAAACAGGAAAGCGAGTTGGGTCAATGGGATACCCGCACATTGGCCCCCGGAGATTATATGTTACGATTAGTCGTCACCGATAATCAGGGAGAAAGCTTGGAACCATGTGTGATTCGTGTCCGTGTCAACAATCCCTCGGAGCCTTAATTCTGACTCTTGAAAAGGATTAATTGTTTCTATGCCTGAAATCGAAATTCGTCCAGTGATCCCAGAAGATATCGATGTGCTGGCGAAAATGGATCATAGTTATACCAGCGACCATGTTTGGCAAATGGACTCGCACTTTGTCTCAGGGCAAACCGGTGCGGTATTTCGCGAGGTGCGTTTACCCAGAAAAGCCAAGGTAGATTACCCTCGTTCACCACAATCTTTAATAAAGCATTGGGAGAGCTACTCGGGAGTCTTAGTAGCAGTCCTTTCTGGTGAACCGGTGGGATATACCAGTTTAGTGGAGAATATGATACCCGTCACCACATGGGTGATGGATTTAGCGGTCCGCCCCAACCTGCGCCGCCAGGGGATTGGCAGCGCGTTAATGTTAGCTGCATTGGATTGGACAGGGGCACAAACGAAAAGCCAGCGCCTGATTCTAGGTATGCAGACGAAGAACTTCCCCGGGATCAATATGGCGCAAAAATTAGGCTTCGATTATTGTGGCTATATCGACCATTTTTACCCAAACAGGGATATTGCAATTTTCTTCACAAAGTGGATAATATAAAGGATAGGCCATTACACGAGATATTACGGTTATGATCCAAACTGCAGTAGAAGTTCTGAGGGGTATAAACGAGCTGCTTACAGCAGGGATTGCCATCACGGCCTTCTCCTTGCTATTATATGCCTTGTCTTTCAACCTGCGTGATCGGGTTGCCAGATCATTTGCCATCATCTTGCTTTGTGTTGTCTTCGTATCTGTAGGAGATGCTCTTGCCAGCAGTTCCAGTACGGCATCTCAGGTGGAATTTTGGATGCGTATCCAATGGATCGGGATAAGCTTTCTGCCACCTGCTTATTTGCATTTTTCCGACGCACTCTTGGAGACAACTGGACGACCTTCACGTGGTCGGCGAAGGGGGCTGGTGTGGGTCCTGTTCATCGTATCATTTGGATTTGTGCTCACCTTACCAACAGATTGGCTTGTGGGTCCATTGGTTGATGATGTGGGGCCAGCCCCACACCTTCAAAGAACCTCGCTTACCTGGGTCTTTGCTCTATACTATGTCGCTGCAGTCTCCCTATCAGGTGTCAATTTCTGGAGAGCTTACCGGCGAACTGTAACACGTACTAGTCGCCGCCGAATGCGCTACCTGCTTCTTGGAGCTTTAGCACCGGTCCTTGGTTCTTATCCCTTCTTGTTATTTGGTTCAAACCTGGCGATCAATCACCCTTTGCTTTTCTGGATAGCGGCCACTTTAAGCAACATGCTAGTTTCGGTATTGCTCGTCTTAATGGCATATGCAGTGGCCTTCTTTGGCGTTTCCTGGCCTGATCGAGTTGTGAAGCGGCGCCTGTTCAAGTGGCTGATGCGTGGTCCAATAACTGCATCGGTCATCATCGCTCTGGTCACTGTTGTCAATCGATATGGGGAAGCGCTGGGTCTTTCAAATCCTGTTGTGGTTCCAATCGTGATGGTAACCAGTTTATTGATCATGGAACATTTAATCACCTTGGTTGCACCATTTTGGGAGAGATGGCTGTTCCACGGCGGAAACCCGAATAAACTGCAATTGATCCAATCACTTGAAGAACGATTATTAACTACCGGGGATCTTAAAGATTTCTTGGAATCGGTATTGGCCGCCTTGTGCGACCGGCTACAAGTCACCAATGCATTTATCGTTGTGTTTAATACTGATATCCCAGAGATGCTGCTGACTCTCGGAGATGAAAGTCCTTTTGAGGAAGCCGACTCACAAACCGATCTTCTTAACGTGGTTGCGAAGAATGGTGGGGCAGGGGTGAAGCGTGCGGGTACAGAGCGATTATTTACTTGGCAAAATTACTGGTTGACCGCTCTTTTTGAAGAAAATAACGGGGAAGAGCGTTTATCTGGAATAATCGGGGTAGAACGCAATCCCGAAGGTACGCTTGATGAGGATGAAATCGAGGCGATTATTATTTTGTCCCGCAGGGCTGAAATGGCATTGCTTGACATCCACATGCAGCAACAGGTATTCACCTCTGTCGAAGAATTGACACCCCAGGTGGAATTGTTCCAAAGATTGCGAGCAGCTGCGCGTTATGATGGAACGGAGGTGCTTACTGCCACGGAGATTTCTTTGGATGATCGTGATATGTCCAAATGGGTAAAGGATGCTTTAAGCCATTATTGGGGGGGACCCAAGTTATCTAAAAGTCCTCTCATGAACCTGGAAGTCGTTCAACAGGCGATTGACCAACATGAAGGCAAGCCAACGAATGCGCTGCGTTCGATCTTGCTGGAAGGTATTCAAAGGGTACGTCCTGGTGGTGAACGGCGGTTTACAGGAGAGTGGATCCTCTATAATATATTAGATCTGAAGTTCCTGGAGGGACGTAAGGTGCGCGACATCGCCATGCGGTTGGCGATGTCAGAAGCAGATCTATACCGTAAACAACGTGTGGCAATTGAAGCTGTGGCTGGCGCGATCATTGATATGGAGCAGCAAGCCAGAAAGGAGGAGATCACTGACAGACATAAAAAAGAAGAAGTGAATCTTTCATCGTAATGGAGGGCACCAAAAAAGCACTATCGATCAAAGAGGTAATGATTAATGGTAAACAAAACATACTCAGAAGGATTGCATGGGGGTCCACAGCCTTTAGATGAATCTTGGTGGGCTGCGGTATTGGCAGAAGACGAAAAAACCGCTGAAACAAGAGGAGACACACCTCCATCTGAAACAAGCAGGGGTCCTCGACAAGCAAAAGTCAATTGGGAGCAGGCACGCAAAATCTATGATTCAGATGAAACGGTGACGCTCGAGGTCATTGACTATAACCGGGGAGGGTTGCTGGTAGAGGGTGGTGAGCTGCAGGGATTCGTCCCGATTTCACACCTGGTAAACATCGATTGTGATCCGGGGGATCAGGCACAAGAAGAGCGCGGACAACTCTTGAGCGGTTATCTGGCATCATTGTTAAAGCTCAAAGTGATCGAATGTGACCCGGCAAGAGGGCGGGTCGTACTTTCCGAGCGGGCGGCTTTGTTTGAACCTGGTCGCCGCATGCAGCTGCTCGAGAATTTGCAGCCAACGGAAAGGATTTTGGGGACTGTTACCAATGTCACCGATTTTGGGGTATTCGTCGACCTGGGAGGATTAGAAGGATTAATCCACGTTTCGGAGTTGTCGTGGGGACGGGTGCGGCACCCAGCTGAAGTGGTGAAAGTGGGGGAAGACGTCCAGGTTCATGTGATCAGCATCGATCAAGACCGGCAGCGGGTTGCCCTCTCCTTAAAGCGCATGAACCCCAATCCTTGGGAGACGGCCGAGGTTCGTTATCACTCCGGTCAGGAGGTCGAGGCGGTGATCACCAGTGTGATGCCATTCGGCGCCTTCGCACGATTAGAAGAAGGATTGGATGGATTAATCCACGTCTCGGAAATGTCCTTTGGTGATGAATTGGTCAAACCACGGGAAGTAGTTGAGGAAGGTCAGCGCGTGCAGGTGCGGGTGCTGCATGTTGACGCAACTAAGCAACGCTTAGGATTAAGTTTGATCACCGATTCTCAGGTGTAAAGGCCACCAATCCAGCACCCAGAGAAGATTAAAAAGCAGATTACTGGGAAGGCCAACAACCGCGACATTTCAAATTCTCATTTAGAATTGTAAGTTAAGAAATGAAGAGCTTAAGGGGGATCGCATTCGGAGTAGTATGTGGCTTCTTGGGGGTCGGATTATTGCTACTTGCTACCAATCAACCGCGTGGTGAACCTATTCAGTTATCCCCACCGCCAACTCCCGCGCCGATAATTGTTCATGTGACCGGTGCGGTGATTAATCCCGGAGTTTATTCCCTACCATCCGGTTCCCGGGTAAAGGATGCAATTGAGAAGTCAGGTGGTCTGTTAAGCGATGCAGATACCACTCTGATCAATCTTGCCATGCTGGTAGAGGATGGCATGCAAGTCTGGGTACCTTACCAGCTGGAGGATGTGGTGGATTTTGATAACCCTGCGGTGTTGGAGGGTGAGCCGACACAAGGCCAACCAACAAGCAAAATTAATATCAACACTGCAAGCCAGATCGAATTAGAGAGCTTGTCCGGGATTGGACCGGTGATCGCCAAAGCGGTGATCCAATATCGATTAGAGAATGGTCCTTTCAAGGAAATTGAGGAAATTCAAGAGGTTTCTGGGATCGGCCCGGTCACCTTCGAAAAAATCAAACCATTTATTACTGTTAGGGGATCACCCGGGAATTAAACCTTTTCAGTGAAGAAAGTGGTCATCCATTCGATAGCCAGGTTAAGTTCATCGGGGGAAGTCGCATAGCACAACCTGAGATATCCCTCACCAAATTCTCCAAAATCGGTCCCAGGAAGGACTGCAACTCCAGCTTCATCTAATAAACGTCTCGCTAATTGACGGACAGGAATATTTAATGCGCTCACATTAGGAAAAACGTAAAATGCTCCCTGAGGTATCTGGCAGCTAACCCCGGGTATGGCGTTGAGACCGTCAACCAATAGATCTCTGCGCTGCTGATACTCAGCGACCATAGAGGTTACCATTTCCTGGCTTGAGGTGAGAGCATGGATACCTGCGATTTGGGTAAAGGTAGCGGTGCAGCCGATAGAATGTGTCAGCAGCAGCTCAACCCGCTCAGCGAGATCTGCTGGCATGATCCCATATCCTAACCGCCAGCCTGTCATGGCATAGGTTTTTGAAAAACCATCGACGATCACCGTTCGATCAGCCATGTCTGGTAATGCTGCAATGCTTGATACAGACTCCGCCTCGTAGATCAACCGGGAATAGATCTCATCGGAAATGATCCAGATTTGGTTTTCAAATGCTGCGCGGGCAATGTATTCAAGATCGGGGAGAGGTACAATGCCACCAGTAGGATTTGCCGGTGAATTAAGGATGATCAGGCGAGTTCGTTCATTGATCAGATCATCGAAAACCTGCAGATCGAAAGAAAAGTTGTTTTCTTCGCGCAGGGGGACCGGCACAGGGATGCCTCCCGCGACCTCGATCATTGCCGGGTATGTTGGAAACCCAGGATCTGGATAGATCACTTCATCCCCGGGTTCGATTAACGCCAGTGTGGGAAAAAACAACCCTGGTTTGGCTCCTGGACCAACTACAACCCGGTTGGGATCGATCTGCATATTGCGTTGTTCGCCAGCATAGTCAGCAATGGCTTCACGCAACT
>DAOVCZ010000083.1 GCA_030669775.1 Chloroflexota bacterium
TCCATCTTCAGTCGGATACTCTTCTCCAATTGCCTGCAGATAACGGATTACCGTAGGAGTAACGGATGCCCACGAAAGACCAGGTTTGATTTCATAACTCGTCACGGGCATCATCACCCCCCAACGATAGGGTGGATGGACAACATACCCCACGGCACTATCGGTTTGAGATTCAATGATCTTGACCAAGGAATGGTTGACATTCTGGGGATTTCTCCCGCTTAGCTCGTATTGCCAGAGACTCTCGTCTCTCACACAACTCACCAGGTAGCGCTGGTTTGACCGTGCGTACAGATCCACTAAAAAGGGAAGATCGGAGTCTTCAGCCAACCGTAGGTGGTAAGGTTCATCATCTGCTTCCAGTTTTGGAATAAGCGGTTTAAACCCAACCCGTCCACCCCCCAATTCCATTGCCATCTCGTAACCAAAGAGACGATAGTAGTAAGGAATGCCTGTGATCCCTTGGACGAGCTCGTTGCGTTCAGCACTCCATTGGTGGAGCACCTCAAACTGAGCGCGAATTAAGCCTTTTTCTCGATAATCGGGATCCGTTCCCACCAATTCCGGGCGTCCAACCTTGAATTGAATACCAGCATAAGACCAGGTTTGCGAGATCAAGCCCAGCGTAGATACAATCCTCCCCGAATTTATATCCTCAACCAGTGTGAAATCACTTATGGAAAAGGTTGGATGGGGACGAGTAACCAGATCCCGGGTCCACATGCCCACTCTTTCGTCAGGCTCTTTTGAGCCTTCGCGTTGATGGATACGGGTATTAAAGACTGAGAGGGGCTCCACATCTGCAGGATTCGCCTGGCGTAATATTAGGCCACCTCCCAAATCCTTAAGATATGGCTTCTCTTGCTGAGATCCTTTACGCATAATGACAACCTCACTTAAATGTGAAAGATATTTGCCATGCAGATTGTATTTTATCGCAAAGGGAATACTTCGATTTATGTGAGCGGCAAGATGACTGTAAAAGTTGTCCCCTCATCCTTCTGGCTGCTGACAAGGAGCTGTCCCCCATGTCGAGTGACGATTTGGTGACAAACCGAAAGACCCAATCCTGTACCATGGCCAGGTTCTTTGGTCGTGTAAAAGGGTTCAAAGATACGCGAGATTTTTTCTGGAGGAATACCCTGACCACTGTCAGATACCAGAACCTGAACAGCGTCTCCAGTTTTTTGGGTTCGAATAGAGATCTTGCCTGGCCCCTGGTCGATAGCATCGATAGCATTAATCAACAAGTTAAGCCAAACACCCTGCAAGTGATCCTGACTGGCATTAACGAGTGGTAAATCCATGGCAGGGTCAAATTGCAAGGAGATCGAGCGCGAGCCCAACTCATGTCCGATCAATGCCAATGTACGCTGGATCGTCTCATTAATGTCGGTCGGAGCGAGCTCATAGCGCTCACGACGGGCGAAATCGAGTAGATCGCGAACGGCTTGGGAGGCGCGGTCGCTGGCCTGGATGATCAAACCAACCATCTCCAGCTGATCCGTATCTTGGGCAGGTAAGCTGCGTTCCAGGAGTTGGGCATTAGCCAGGATCGTAGTCAGTGGATTATTGATCTCGTGAGCAACTCCAGCTGCCAATTGCCCGACCGCCGCCAGCTTCTCGGATTGAGCTAATGAGGCCTGCAGCTGCTGACGTTCGGTGACATCCTCCTCAAACAGGAACGCCTGCACGATCTGCCGATCATTGTCCCAAATTGGAAAGGTGCTGATCTCGAGTTCGATAGCGCTGGCCTTGGAAAACCAACGTCTCTCAATGCGCCGCGTGGTACTCCCAGTTTGGAGTGTCTCCTCGACCAGGCATCCCGGGCAAGGGGTCCCACGCTGGTAAAGTGCCGAGAAGCACTGCTTCCCAACCAGATCCTGGGGCGAACGTCCAGCGAGATCCGCCCGCTTTATATTGATGGCGATTAATTTATACCCAGGATCAACGATATAGATCGAGGTCGGACTGCTATCGAACAATGCACGCAATGTATCGCGTGAATTCAGCAGCTGCCCTTGGAAGGTTTGCATCGCCTGGATAGTTTCTTGTGCTTGGCGAGCTTGTTTGGATTTAGCCATATTGTGGGCGAGCGACTCCCCGATGGCAGCCAGCAGATCAGAATCAAACTTCTTCTGCTCCGATTCCACCGCCATGACACCGAGAGTCTCACCGTCTGCTACTAGTGGGGTGTAGAAAATTCTGCTTCCGGGAGTTACTTGGAATATAAGCTGACTCCTGGTTTGTATCGCCTCTACTACCTCGCTACTTTCGTCCATCGAGATCACCTGGCTGGTCCATTGACCTCCTTCAGATCGCATTTTCTTGGTCAACTTATGGTCACCAGATTCGTCGCATAAAAATAAGGAAGCTGATTTGACATCCAGGATCTTTATGGTCTCTTCCAAGATCCAGGACTGCACCTCGTCAATTCCCGCATCAACAGCGGACAATTTCACAAGGAAGCGTATTCCCGCATGGTTCTTTTCCCCTTTAATATTATGGTCTGCGACAGTATCTTGTTGAGTATGCAAAAATGTTGAGGCCATAGAATTATTTTAAGTTCCCTGAAAGAACCTTTACAGATCACACAGCTGAAGTTTTGTTATCGACCGTGTAGCCGTAGCCAGGTACGGTGCGGATAAATTCTGGAGAGCGCGGATCTGTTTCAATCCTGTCCCGCAAGTTCTTGATATGGACACGTACCAGATCCGGGCTACCTGTGTCTACCGGATAATCCCATACTTCATCCAAGAGACAGGTTGGAGAAAAAACCCGATCAGGGTAGCTCATCATATGGCGAATTAGATCGTATTGAATAGGCGTTAAGCGCACCTTACCGTGTTCAGGTGTATGCAGTTCAAAAGATTGGGTATCGAGAACAAAATCCCCAACGACCAGGGTGTAATTGGCAACAGGTGAATTCTTTTGTGATTGAAGTTCTTGCAACACTTTACGGGCAGTAGGTGAAATCGGATTTTCAGTTGGCGTTGAACTTTGGGAAGTGTTACGTTGGCTCGTTCGCCTGAGGATAGCACGTACCCGCAGGAGCAGTTCGTCAATATTAAATGGCTTGGTGAGGTAATCATCAGCTCCTGCCAGGAAACCATTGACCTTATCTTCGTCTCTGATCTTGGCCGTCAGGAATAAAATCGGTGTCTCGGAGAGCTGTGAATCAGCGCGCAGTGCCCGGCAGACCTCATAGCCGTCCATACCGGGCATGATTACGTCCAGGATGACCAGATCAGGCGAACGTTTACGGGCTAACTTGAGACCATCTACACCATTATCTGCTAAGCTGATCTGATATTCATCATTATTCAGACTGCGTTCAACAGTCCGTGAGACAAGATCGTCATCTTCAATGATCAAGATATGGGCTGTGCTCATACTATTCCCTGATATATGCGTGCTTTCCCCTACCCAACGAGAATGCCACCGCCGGGATTCTATCATGTGGAGTTGAAAATTTACCTGACCCCCTTAAAAGGTGACCAGACAATCTTGTAAGGTCAAAAATTGGGTAATTCAAGCAACTAGCAAGAAATACCAGATTTTCGGTATAAATTTGGATGATATTCAATCAATAGAGTTTTATTAATCAATCTATAACGACCGTAATTGTCCATTAATGGTAATATTACTCATATTATTTTCCGAAAGATTTTATCTGAGGGATTCATGAAATCAAAACGCAAAGCTCAACAGGAAAAACGCAGAAAACATAAACAATATTCGCGTTTAATATGGGGATCAGTTGCAGTGGTAGCGGTTGGAGTTTTGGGCAACGCATTATGGGTCACCTTTCTTCCTACCTACGGAGAATCGATCCCTGTCATGGCGGACACCAATCATGCTATCGAAAGCGAGGATCCTGGACCATATAATAGCAACCCCCCGACCTCTGGGCCTCACTATGCCAATGAATTTGAAGCCGGATTCTACGAAGAGACAGATATCGCCAGTTTGCCAGATTATCCTGAGGGCTATCTGGTTCACAACCTCGAACACGGATACGTAATTTTCTGGTACAACTGCAACCTGCTTGACGATAATAACTGCTCAGTGTTGAAAACACAAATTCAATCCGTCATGAATGCATTTAATAGTGCAAAACTGATCTCTTTTCCCTGGGAATCTCTGAATGTCCCTGTGGCAATGACCTCTTGGGGACGGCTGCAAGAATTCGAAGTGTTCAAGGAAGATCTGGCAGCAACATTTGTCGTTCGCAACCGTAACAGGGCTCCCGAACCAAACGCTCCGTAGGCAGCGAAAACAGTTAACCAGACAGGAATCTAATACCCTTATCCCCCAAAGGATACGACTTAATGCAACGGATCAACCTGCAGCATTGCTATTTTGATCATCAGGTGACAATTGAACGAGGATCCCCTTTGCCAGGTCACTTTCTAAAGCAAGTTCAATATGATCCACCCTCACGATTGTGACCGGCGAATGCTGTACGACCTGTACAGAGTAATTCAATACCAAACCGTATGCCTGCAGGTATGCTCTCCTGTCCGGCGGAAATCCAGCTGAAAAACCGACCACTTCTGCTCTACAACCAGGCGGCACGTCAGCCAAGGTCGTCCTATCCATGCGATCTTGAGTGGAGCCTGAGGAAGATCTAAGTGTGGAAAAGAAACGTGCCAACCGGACTATTTTAGAGCGACCTGGGTCTACAGTCTGATACCCACAGGCTGGGCAGCAAACCAAGTTACATCCTGAATGCATGGGACATGCCTGACAAGCAAGATGCTGATCAGGATCAAATCGCTGCCCACACATCGAACACTGGATATCTCGCAGGCTCATACACCCCACCCAACAAACGACAACATCCGATTCAACAACCCCCCAACTAAAAATGCCAATGGGATGATCATGAATACCATACCCAGCGCAGTTTTCCAACCACGCTCCTTTGCAATCATTAACACACTGGCTATACAGGGGATAAACAAAGTTATCGTCACCATGGCGACCACTACCTGCATTGGGGAAAGCAATCCCTGAGATTGCATGACAAACAGACCGGTAGCCCCAAAATCACGGCGCAGAAAGCCAACCAGAAATGCCGCACTTGCCTCTGGCGGCAATCCTAACCAGCCAGCAACCAAAGGTTCTCCAACTCGAATAATCTGATTGAGTATACCTGTTCGATCCAGTAGGAATAAAAGTGCGGTACCGATCAAGAATAGAGGCACCACTTCCTTTAGATACCATTCGATCCGAGATACAGTTTTGACGATCACATTTGACAAAACCGGCCAGCGCATTGGGGGTAGCTCAACCAGCAATTGAGTGCGTTCACCTGGCAAGAGGTGCGCCGCCAACCAGCCGATGGTAAGTAAGACTAAAGCCACTACCCCACTCCAGATCAGCATGGCAGTGAAAGAAACACCGGCCAGTATACCCATGATAACACCTAACTGCGCCGAACAGGGTACAGCCAATGCCAGAAGCAAGATCACCAACAAACGCTCGCGTTTCGTTTCCAGGACTCGAGTAGTCAGGGTAGCCATGGTCACGCAACCTAACCCGAGAACCATGGGAAGCACCGCCTTACCGTTTAATCCAATCCGTTGGAACAAACGATTACTTAAAGCGACCAACCTGGGCAGGTACCCGGAATCCTCTAAAACCCCGAAAGCCAGAAAGAAGGTTGTCACGATGGGAAAGATCAACGCCAGAGCATAAGTCATCCCCATCGTCCAGAGACCATATTCACCCACCAGTAGATCAATTACGAAAGGCAGCGGTACCAGGCGATTCACCCAAGCCACCACCCATGGATTGATAACCTGACCGAAGAGGTGCTCCTCCAACAATCCGACCAGAACCCCTGCTCCAAACACCCCCACAAACCAATAGAGGCCATATAATACACCAACCAGAATCGCCCAGCCCCAGATGGGGTGGGTGGTCAGGCGGCCGATTGTTGTGGATATTCCTTGCCAACCTCCTCCAGTCTCCTGAACAACCGCAGATACAACCCCCTCGACGTACTCCAGGCGTGTTCTTTGAATGACAATCGAGAGCGGCTCGACAAATGAAAGTTGTAATGTTTGACGCTGAGCTATTAATTCTTGGCAGGAATTCTCATCTATGTGTTCACGAAACCATTTTTCCGTAACCGGGTCACCGCTCAACCAGAGCAATGCCAACGATCGATGTGCTATTAGAGCCTGTGTCTTTGAAATACAAGTACATACATTGGCAACCGCGGTTTCGATCTCAACCGGATATGTCAAACGGAAATTGGGAGTCTGACTGTCTTCGAGAGCAGCCGTTAATTCACTGAGCCCCTGGCCACGAGTGGCAGTGGTTGGGATTACGGGGATAGACAAGTATTCCCTCAACAGGGAATGATTCAGGCTGACGCCCCGCGAATTAGCCTCATCCATCATATTCAAGGCTAAGACCAACGGTACACCCATCTCGGCCAGTTGCACTGTGAGGGTTAATGTGTGGCGCAGGTTCTTGGCATCGCCAACCTGCAAAATCGCTTTGAGAGGTTCATATAACAGCACTCGTCCAGTTATTTGTTCGTCCTCTGAATGAGGGGGGAAAGCAATCACGCCTGGCGTGTCCACCAGGGTGACTTCAGGTAGACTCCTTAAACTGCCGCGCGTTAATTCTACAGTTGTGCCGGGATAATTGGCCACAATCACGCGCTGTCCAGTCAGTTTTTGGAATAAGACTGATTTCCCAACGTTTGGATGACCAACCAGGGCAATGCTCCCATCTCTATTCCCATATTTAACTGGAATCGTCGTATGGCATTGCACGCTTATTCGGTCTCCAGGTTTAGATTATTACCATTCTTCGTCTGGCGGCATTTTGAGCATAATCCATACAACACAATTGAGCCTGTTTCCACTTTGGCTCCACTCAGTTCTTGAAATTGGCCTTTGATCGCACCGAACAAGTCTGTGTCAAACTCAATCACGTCCTTGCAATTTGTGCACATAAAATGATGGTGTTCGCTGGGTAATGCCGCGTCGAAGCGTTCCTGGCGGCGTTCTTCTGCGAAGACTCTGGAACTAACCAGGCTTTCAGCCTCTAGCCAACGCAGTGTGCGGTAGACGGTGGATAAGTTCAGGTCTGGATCTTGTTTGCGAGCCAGAAGGAGCAGTTCTTCAGCGGTAGGATGCTCCCCGAGAGAATCAAGGATCGAAAATAACAAGCGGCGCTGGATTGTCATGCGACCACCTTGAGCGCGCAGACGTTCCTGTGCCACGTTTATCAATTCACCCATTTGGCTCAAACTTATTGCGAATCATTTGCAATAATTATAGGTGAATGCTAATTCTCTTTGCAGTGACGTTAATCCTATTCCCCCATGACATTAATACCACCCTCTCAAATTAGATTTAAATGCCTGCTCAAAATAAATCCAACAGGTCAAGGATAAAAATCTAATACCTGTCGTAACGCTTCCTCAGCCTGGGTTTCATCAGCTGCCAGCCAAACGATCAAATCATCAGACCTGAAGTAATAATGCAGTTGCCCCATGCCCTGTAATTCATATACCTTGCGCCGATTGATTTCAAGCTCAGCGAGCGGCGTAAAGGGAGAGTTTGTCTCAGCGATCTTATCTCGCATGGCGATAAGCAAGCGACCCGCCATGAACTTTAGCGGGGTTCCGCCCACGTAGAGGATAATCTCATTCTCCATGCCATAAGTGCCTACTGCACCTTTGCTAAGTGAAAACCCCTGGTTGTGCATCCAAGACAATTCAGTGAGCGCTGAGCGA